>DASPOT010000124.1:0-2068 GCA_035625875.1 Mycobacterium sp.
CGTACTTGCCGGCCGGCGGCCGCTCAAGGATGCAGCGCGCCGCAAGGTCGGTCCGTTCGTCGTCGGTCAGATTAACCGCGGCATCTGGATCGAACGGCGTGGACGTGTCGACGGGGTCGCCGACCATCGCCTGTACCTGGCGCACGCTGGTTGGGTTGCCGACCAGGACCTGAACGGCAGTCGAGATGGGGCTGAAATATCCGCGGTCCTGTCTGCGGTGCTCGCTGAGGCCGACCAGGGTGTCGCGCAGGAACGCGATTCGTTCGCTCGGGTACCGAACGTGGTCAATGTCGCGGCACGCGGCAACCAGGTCCTGCCAGGCGGCGACGAGCACGTCGTCAGCGTCGAGGATCATCGCGAGTGCGGTGGCCGCGGCGGCGACGAGGGGGCGCTTGCTGTCATCGAGGCGTGGTCTGCCGGTAGCACCAGTCGCCAGTAGGTCAATGGTGATCGCATGGTGGACCGCCCGTCCTGGAGCGTCGACGAGCGCCAGGAGGTCAGGTCCGATCCAGCCGAGGGTGTCGAAGAGGTCGTCGGCCATCGACTGCCAACTGGCGTGGTGAGGCCCGATGACCGGGCGGTGCGCGAGATCGAGGATGCCCTGCGGATTGCCGAACGATCCAGCGATGACCTCGCGTTGAGCTTCGCCCGGATGACGCTGGGCGTTGCGCTGGTGCACCGCCCGACGGCTGCCAAGGGTGACCGCGGACAAGCTCCTGGCCGAGGTCAGCGACATATTCCTGCGCCGCGGACACAATCTGGCCGAGTTACCGATCGTCAACGTGTATTTGGCGCGAGAGAGGGCTCGGCGTGGAGATCGCGATGACGCCATACCGCTCATCTGCGCGGCTGTCGACCATCTGATCCGCGAGGGACGGCTGCTGGCGTGGGGCGTTGCTGCGATGGGTGTTCTGGTGGAGACACTGCTCGATCGCGGAGCCGACGGTGACGTGGCCGAAGCCGAGGCCGCGATCGACCGATTAGCGGCCGCGCCAGCCGATGAGGGTCTGGTGATACGCGATGTCTGGCTGCTGCGACTTCGCGCTCTCCTGGCGCGGGCGCACGGCGACGAGGCCGCCTATTGCAACTACCGGGATCGCTACCGCGACATGGTGAAAAGGCTTGAGTTTGATGGGCATATCGCGTGGGCTGAGGCAATGCCATGACGGCGACCGGATTGGTCTGTGCGGCGTGTGGCATTGAACTGCCACCGAACTCTAAGTTCTGCAACGAGTGTGGTGCCGCGGTGTCTGCGGCCTCGAAACCTGCAGAGTACAAGCAGGTGACGGTGCTGTTCGCCGAAGTCGTTATTCCTCTGGGGAGTACATTAGAGCGATGCTCGAATGGCAGACGCACGAGGACAGGCAGGTCGCGTACCTCGGCGACCGGGAGTACGTCATCACCGAGGACACCGAGGACGGCGGTTGGGCGGTGGAGGTCAACGACCCGGGCGGCGGCGTGGTGTGCGAGGTGTGCGACACCGCCGAGGAGGCCAAGGGGTTCTGCGAGCGCACGGCGGAAGAACTGAGTCGCCCTCAGGCCGACGAAGGATGGCCCCGGATGCTGGGTTAACGTTTTGCCGGGCTGGCTTGCTTCTGGGTTTACCCTGACCGCATGGCACGCCGACGCCTGGAGCGCATGGCAGAGATCACCGGGATAGCCCGCCAGGACGACCGGGACCAGCTGATCTACGCCCTTTGGTGCAAGCGGTTCACCTACGCGCAGATCGCGAAGCGGGTGGGGGTGTCCTCAGGAGCGGTGCAGGCGAGGGCACTGTCAACTTGAGGTCGTGTGGACGTTCCGCTAACCACATAAGCCTCATGCGTCACACGCGACCTGGTGAATCGCGGAGGCGAACCGGCGAAAATCGCCCTCGGATTGCTCAAGTTGACAGTGCCCGCCGCCGAGCGATCAAATGAGCCAAGTCCTAGATGTGCCGTCGTCGACGTCATCTATGTTTCTACGGTGCGGTGCCACCGCGTCGAGGTAGGTCTTCAGGTGGTTGCGCCATTCAGGCACCAAATCACCGCCCCGCGCGCGCCGCAGCACGTTACACCACAGACTGTGG
>DASPOT010000125.1:0-20288 GCA_035625875.1 Mycobacterium sp.
CAGTCCGCGCAAACGGCGCCGGTAGCTTGGTGTTTCGGGTGGATGGGCTGCGGTATCGCTACCTGCGCCAGCATCATGCACGCGCAGGCCGTGCCGATCGCGGTCATCTCCGCCTGGCTCGGGCACGCCGATCCGGCGTTCACCATGCGGACCTACGTGCACGCGCAGAACGACGCCTTGAAAACGGCTGCGGCCAGTTTGGAGGAAGTTGTGACACGCTCGTGACACCGAGCCGCCCGTCGAACACCCTGGCGACGTGTAGTCAGAGCGTTTGCGCAGGTAGGGACGGGCGCGATGTCGAGCCTGCAGTCAGGATCGAACTCCGACGACTCGTTTCCGAAGTTGGTCGCCACGTCGCCGGGATCAAACGCCGCCGTGGAGATCCCGGCGGCGTGGTAGCGGCGGTGCAGCTCCTTGGTGAACAAGATCATTTCCAGCTTCGCGTCGCCGTATGCCCTGAGGGGCCGGTAGCCGCGCGCTGCGTCGAGGTCATCGATGTCAACGCGGCCGAAGAGCCTATTGACCACGCTCGAGGTGTTCAGCACCGTGGCGCTGGATTCGACGAGCCGATCCATCAGCAGCGTCGTGAGCAGAAACGCGGCCAGATAATCGACCTGGAAAGTCGGTCAACCTCCGCACCTGTGAAAGGTCCGTGAAATCGGCCACGAAGTACTCGACGCCCAGACGCGCGCCGACAGCGGTTGTTTTCGGTTCCGATCGGCCCACCACGACCACGTTCTCGCCGCTTCGGCTCAGCCTGGCCGCCGCAGCGGCGCCGATGCCATCACTGGCGCCGGTAATGATGACCGTCCGACCCGCCATTGGTGTCCTTTCCGAAGCGCCGTGACAGGATCCCCGAACCGTCGCCACAAAAGCGCCGCAGCAATGATTGTCGCAACGTTAGCGTCACATCCACCGTTCTTCAGTAGCGAGCAGGAGTGAGTCCTGTGCGGCCGGAACGGTGTTGGCCGCGGCGGTACCTCGACGCTGACCGGCTGCCCGAGCGGATTGCCCGACGCGTCGAGCACACAGGCGGCAGACCTGCAGGTGAGCACGGCCATTAGCCGTCAACCCCAGCGTGCGCACACCCGCCATGCCGCCTGTTATCGGGCGAGTTCTCGCCACAGGTCAGCCTCGGCCGGTGCGACACCGGGCGCTGTTGGCGCAGCCCTGAAGCCATGACCATGGGCTCTTTGCTAAGCGACTTCCGACTGTCACAACGGGGCCATAATGCCCTTGTCGGCGGTGGTTTCAGGCGAGAAACATCTCCGTCACGGTTCGGATTCTTCAGCGCCCGGCCCAGACGTTGGTCAACGGTTGCCTCGACTTCGGATCGGAAATACGCCATGACCTGCCAGCCAGCCCCCCAGTACCGGCCCCCGTACCCGCCGCCGTCGGCGTACCGGCCTTCCAACCCGTCGCGTACGCGACATTCCGTCGCCCGCCCCGCCCTGCCGGCTTGCTGCCCGGCCCCGCGACCCGACCTGCCCGTCAAGCGAACGGCGTTGCTCGCGGGACAGGTCGCCGGGGCCGGCTGCTACGGGTAGTCGAAGCACGAATGATGCCGGAAGGACTGCACCTGTGACCAAACCGATTCCGCCGCTCGACCTTTCATGGCTGCTGATCGAGTCACCGGCCGGCACGACACACGTCGGTGCGATGCTGCTATTCAAAAAACCGGCGGGCCGCGCGCCCATCTTGCGGGAGCTCGTGGAGGCGTACCGGGCATACCCGCCGGCGCCGCCGTTCAACTATGTCCCGGAACTGCTGGGCCGCGGCGGCCCCCATTTCCGAGAGGTGGCGAGCTGGGACCCGTACTACCACATCGGGCACCTGGCGCTCCCCGCTGGAGCCTCCTACGACGACCTGCTGCGGCTCATTGCCGATCTGCACGAGCCGATGCTCGATCGCGACCGGCCGCTCTTTCGCTGTTGGGTGATCGATGGGGTGCCGGGCGGGATGTTCGCGATATACACGAAGACTCATCACTCCGTCATCGACGGCGAGTCAGGCCTGAAACGGCTGTACGCAGGCCTGAGCACGTCCGATCGGCACACCGTCCCCAAGCCCGGCTTTGCGCTCGGCTTGCCGGCACCGACGCCGCACCCGCCGACCCCGCTCGCAGAGCGAATCGCCAACTCGATCCGCGGGGCAATCACGCAGGTCGGGGCACTCAACCAGGTTTCGGTCTCAGCGCTACGCAAGGTGCTCGCCGGTCTCGCGGGATCGCATCTCGAGGGCAGCCTGCCGTTCGCGGCGCAGCACGCCCCGACCAACGAGCCGCTCAAAATCGGGCGAAGATTCGCGACGCTCTCGCTGCCGCTCGAGGAGATGCACGACGTCGGTCGGCACTTCGGGGCGACCCTCAACGACGTCGCGGTCACCGTTGTCGACGCCGGGCTGCATGCCTACCTGAGCGAGACCGGCCGCGCCTTCGCGCACCCATTCATCGCGATGTGCCCGGTGTCGCTGCGTGCCGACGACGACACGGCGATCGGTACGCGGGTGTCGGCGATGTTCGTACGACTCGGCGAGCCCGGCGCGACCATGCCGGAGCGGATCCGCCAAGTGGTGGACTCGGTCTCCACGGCCAAGAAGGAACTCGGCGGCATGTCCAACGAGGCGGCGATGACCTACGCGGTCGGACTCGTCGCGCTGGCGGGCCTGGGTGCCTCGACGCACCTGGACCGCGTTGGGCACCCGGCGTGCAACCTGGTCATTTCCAACGTGGCGGGCGCCAAGGAGCCCCGATACCTCAACGGTGCACGCCTCCTCGGCATCTATCCGGTCTCCGCGCTCGCCGCCTCGATTGGGCTCAACGCCACGCTCGCCTCCTACGACGACAGCATGGACTTCGGGTTCGTCGCAAACGCCGCAGCGATTGACGACCTTCCGGAGCTCGCGCGCCACACGCTGCAGGCCTACAAGGAGTTGAAGAACGCAGCGGGAAAGCAGCCGGTGGGTCCGAAGCGCGCGTTTTCCTGAATGACCGCTACCTCCGACAGTCGGTGTTCAACCGGCGGCCCAGTTAGGTGGGCACTTTGGCGGCGATCTGGTTGGCGATGTCGACAGCCGAGTTCTTCGGGTCGACGCTGCATGTGTTGACGTCGATAATGACGTTGTTTCTGACGGCCAGCGCCCGTCCACAACCCCAACCGGGAGCACTGGCGTTCAGTTGACTTGCGGTGGTGCTCAGTATGCTGTTGGTATTGGATATCGTCCCCACTTCCCACTGTGATGTGGACTGGATGTGGGTGTACTGGTGGCAGGCCGGCCAGTGTTGGGCTGAGGTGGCGAAGAAGGCGCCGGCTTGTTTGGCGGAGGGAAATAACACCACTGCCTGCTCGGCAAAATGGGTGAAGTTATCGCCCTCCTGGAGTGTCTGATCGCGCTCGGCCATGAAACCGCTGCCGGCATAGACTTGGGCCTGCGCCGAGCCGTCGATGGCCAGGCACTCCTTGGGTTCCATCGTGGCGCTGTCGTCAGACATCGCGATGCGGTATTTCGTGACCGCCATATCGGTTGCCCCCATGACGGGGTTCACCTGCTCGGGGCTGAGCAGCAATCCTTTCAGCGCATTCTCTGCGAGAGGTGGCGCAGTTTTCGTTGTGGTGGTTGGCGACGTTTTGGCGCCGTGGTTGCTGCCGCTGCTACACCCGGCGGTGAGAAGGCAGATGCCGGCAACGCCGAGTACGGCGATTAGTTGGCGCATGGGTTCGTCCCTCATTCCCGCCGTAAACTCCCAACCGATCAGCACGGCACGCCGCCCCTGCAACAGTTGCCGGTTAGAGCCTGCGTTCCATGTTAAGAAGTGTCCCTGCTCGGCTGCACTCGTTTGGGCTCCCCCGGCATCTTCGGCGTGTCATCGTGCTAGCGATCATGCTCAGCTGCATACATGCAGCATGCGAACATCCGCCATGCGGCATGTTGTCGGGCGAATATTCGCCCGTTTCCAGACAGACGCGCTTTGACCTTAGCCGTTATCTGGGGGCATTCATGCGTGGCGGGCTGCCTCCTGGGCGAGCTGCACGCGGGAGGTGAGGCCGAGTTCGGTGTAGACGTGGGTGAGGTGGGTTTGCACGGTGCGCGGTGAGACGAAAAGTCGAGTGGCGAGGTCGTTGTTGGCCAGTCGTTCGCTGACCAGTCGTACGACGTCGCCCGCGGTCGCGGTCAGCGATGCCCGGCAGGGATGGTCGCCACACCCCAAAGAACTAGTCGCGGTTGCACACGTAAGCGTGGCCCCAGGGCGTGTAATCGATCACGATTTCATTAGGAGTGTCTGTGCTGCCCGGGCGGAAAACCTCAACGGAGAGCGAGATGCTGGCATCCGCCCACAGCCAAAGTGTGGAGTCCTCCATAACCCAACCCCCCGGTGGGCTTTCGTGGCGTGGAGTAGCACTGTTCGAGTCGTATTTGTCGTTGTAGCACGGCGGCAAGTCGCGCCACCACGTCGCACCCTGCGCGTCGTACTTCCGCCCGGTGGCGAACTGCTTCCTCAAGAACGCAACAGTGTCGTCATAGGGCGCGGTGTAGCGCCAGCGTTCCTCATTAGAGCTGTTACCTGCGAAAACTACACCGGCTGGGAGATCGACGTCGGCCAGCGGGGAATGCGCTCCGGGTCGGAGTTCGACTGCCGGCGGGGGTGGCGGCGCGGCTGTCGCGTGCGGGGGCGTCGGCTGAGACATAGGCGCCGATGTGTTAGTGGCGGGGTGGGTGTTCGACCCCGGTGCCAAGAGCCTCACGATGAGGACTACAGCCAACACGATCGCCACCAGCCCGGCCACGATTGCGATCAACCATGTCGTCCCATGGCTCATGTACGCCATCCTCGGGTGGGCGCGACGAGGGTGCGGATGAATTTCCGGACGTAACCGATTTACGCAGAACGCTATCGGGCGAGCGAGCCTCGTGCTAGCGGCCGCCTAACCTCACTCCGACTTGTTTCCCCTCTTCAGATCCGTATCCCGACTCGGCTGCACCCGCTTGGGTTCGCCCGGCATCTTCGGGTAGTTCGGCGGATACGGCATATCGCCCAGCCCGCGTTCTTCGTCGGCCGCGGCCATGGCCAACAACTGGGCAATCGACTGGTCAACCGCATCCATGCCGGCCCACGGGTCGTCGCGCCGCCTCACTAGGTTGGGCACGGTGACCATGGTGTAGTCGTCCGGGTCAGCGGCAGCTAACTCGTCCCAGGTCAGCGGTATCGACACCGTCGCGATCGGGGTACGCCGCACCGAATACGCCGACGCCATGGTGCGGTCCCTGGCGTTCTGGTTGAAGTCGATGAAGATTCGTTGGCCGCGCTCTTCCTTCCACCAGGAGGTCGTCACCGCATCGGGTGCACGGCGCTCTACCTCTCGTGCCAGCGCGATCCCCGCCTTGCGCACCTCGATGAAGTCCCAGTCCGTGGCGATCCGCAGGAACACGTGGACGCCGCGGCCCCCGGATGTCTTTGGGAAACCGACCAGACCGAGTTCGTCGAGCAGCGGTCGCAGCACGTCCACAGCCACCGTGCGGGCCTGGGTAAAGCCGACGCCCGGCTGCGGGTCCAGGTCGATGCGCAACTCGTCGGGGTGCTCGGTGTCGGGGCAGCGCACCGGCCACGGGTGCAGCGTGACGGTGCCCATCTGCACGGCCCACACGATGGCCGCGGGGTGGGTCACCTTCAGCGCGTCGGCGGTCCGTCCAGACGGGAACGTGACGCGGCAGGTCTCCAGGTAGTCGGGATGGTGCTGCGGTATCCGCTTCTGGTAGATCTCCTCGCCGTCGATGCCGTCGGGGAAGCGCTGCAGATGGGTGGGCCGGTCGCGCAGCGCATTAAGCATCGGGCCTCCGGCGACAGCTAGGTAGTAGTCGACGAGGCTGCGCTTAGTCCCCTGCGACCCGAGTCTGGGGAAATATACCCGGCCCGGATTGGTCACCCGGACCGTGATCCCGTCGACGTCGAGTTCCTCTGCGGCGCTTGCCATTATGACTCCAGCACGTCGTAAAGGTCGTAATTCAACGGCACGTCGAGCTGGTCGAAGGTGCAACTTTGCGGATCGCGGTCAGGCCGCCAGCGCACGAAATGCGCGGTGTGCCGGAACCGCTGGCCCTCCATCTGGTCGTAGGCGACCTCGGCGACTTTCTCGGGTCTAATCGGGACCCATCGCTTGTCAGCGGCCGAATTCCATCTGCTGGGCTCGCCCTCGTAGACGACGTTTGCGCCTTTGCGCAGCGGCTCGAGGTCGGCGAGCAGCTTCAACCGATCTTTCGCCGTGAACGACGCTGCGCCGCCAACCATTTGCAGCTCGCCGTCGCGGCGGTAGAGGCCGAGCAGGATCGATCCTACGCCCTGGCCGCTCTTGTGGATGCGGTAGCCGATGGCCACGCAATCGGCGTCACGGGCGTGTTTGACCTTCACCATCTCGCGCCTGCCCGGAACATACGGTCCGTCAAGACGTTTGGCGATTACCCCATCCAGGCCGGCGCCCTCGAATGTAGTCAACCAGTGCGCGCCGAGCTCGGGATCCTCGGTGGTGCGGGTGACATGACACCACTGCGTTTCGGTGACCAGATCCGTGAGCGCCTGCCGACGGGTGCGAAACGGCGCATCCATCAACGACTCGGTGCCGGCGGCCAGGGCGTCGAAGCTGATGAAATGTGCGGGAGTCCGTTCGGCCAGCATCTTGATGCGGCTGGCCGCAGGGTGGATGCGTTGGGAAAGCGACTCCCAATCCAACCGGATCCGGCCGCCGATCTCGCGGGGAACGACGACCTCGCCGTCGAGCACACACCGCTGTGCTGTCTCGGCGCGCAGTGCGTCCAGCAGCTCCGGAAAGTAGCGGCCCAACTCCTTACCGTTACGGGATTGCAGGACCACGTCGTCGCCGTCGCGGAACGCCAGCGTGCGAAAGCCATCCCACTTCGGTTCGTATGACCACACGCCGGCCTCGTCGGGAACCTTGTCGGCCGCTTTGGCCAACATCGGGTCGACTGGCGGGAGCACGGGTAGGTCCATGCCCTTCATCTTCGCCGATCCCCAGCAGTATTTACTGCAGGCCGCCGATCCGCACATATGTGCCCGCAGACGTAGTTACCCGCGTGTGGGAGCGTCGCTTCCGCGAGCCGGCTGTTGTCTACCGCTCTCTACCGCGTAAACAACCGGCCAGCAGAACAACAAACTCGTCTTCCAGCCGTTGCGGGTCCATCGGCGACGACGAAGTGATGAGGCGGTGTACTAGTGATTCGATCCTGGCGACAACGATCCGTGCGGCAAGCACACTGTCCGCGACCCGGACTCCCGGTGCTGGTCGAGTAGGCATGCCGTCGCGTCGACGATCATCTCCTCCGACTCGTGCAGCCGCGCGAGAAATGCCGGTGCACGTGGCGCCTCTTCGAAAAGCACTCGATGCAACCGCGGATTATCACGATGGTTGTCAATCGTCGCGCGCACAAAAACTCTGAGCGCGTCGTGCAGTTGCCCCGGCAAACTGTTGGCCAGCCGCTCGCTTATCTGTCGTGCATCCGCGTCGACGTGTGCCTGCATGAGCGCGGCCAGGATCGCGTCCTTGTTGGGAAGTACTGATACAGCGAGCCGATCGACAACCCCGCGGCCTCGGCGATGCGGTTGGTGGTGCCCATCCCATACCCATACTCGCCGAAAACGCGAGCAGCTGCGTCCAGGATCCGCTGCCTGGTCTGCTCGGCACGTCGTTGTTTCGGCTGCTTGCGCAGCCGATAACAGTCCGGCGGAGCGATGGTGACCTCCCCTCATAATCGAGTAGTCAAACCTCCCAACCACCCGCAAAATTAGGTAAACCTAACTCAAAGGAGTCGATGCGTGCAGACCATACATGTGGTAACAACCCTGCCCTGCAGTGCGGACCGGGTCTGGCACGCGATGCAGTCGCCAACCACGTTCCTTTACGTGTCTAAAGGCCTGTTCGGCATTCCCGCGCTACAAGGGAGGTCCGAACCCCTGCGCGTCGGCGAGCGCGGATCGGCCTGGCTGTTCGCGTTCCACCTGATCCCCGCCTACCGACACACCATCGAAGTCATCGAGGTCAACGACGACGCCCGGACAATCCGCACGCACGAGCACGGTGGCATCATCGCCTCCTGGAATCACACCCTGCACGTCGAACCGATCGATGAACGCAACTGCCGCTACAGCGACACCGTCGCCATCGACGCCGGACGTGCCACCGCTGCGGTCGCCACGATCGCTGTGGGGATCTATCGCTACCGGCAACGGCGCTGGCACAAGCTCGTCCGTCAGCACCTGCTGCCCGAAGGGCCCGCGTATGCACGCTAGTTCAGATGCGGGCCGTGTAGTCGAACCCGACATCGGACTGGTCACCGACTGTGCGCTGCGCCCCCTGCCAGCGGTGCCGAAACCACGAAGCCGCCGTGGAGTTGCTCGCATCAGCTGACGACCCAGCGGCCGCCCCTGTCACAGCAGCACCTCCAACTCTCACCACACGAATCGCAAATGCGCGGGCTTGCACGCTAGACCGCGACCGCCAGCGTCGACAACCCCCGCAGCGTCACATTCGGCTTGTAGACCGGCTCCCCGTCCAGTCGTGCGCTCGGAAAGCGGGCCGTCACCGCCGGCAGGGCGACACTGGCCTCCAGGCGGGCCAGCGGAGCGCCCAGGCAAAAATGCGGCCCGCGGCCGAATGCCAAGTGCCGCAACGTTCCCCGATCCGGGTCGAAGGTCTCGGGTCGCTGGAACTCGGCCGGATCACGCTGGGCCGCAGCCAGCAGCAGCATCATGATGTCTCCCTTGACCACGTGGGTATCTCCAATGGTCATGTCGTCGGCGGCAATTCGGCCCACCATTTGCACGGGCGGGTCGTAACGCAGGGTCTCCTCGACCACTGCCGACGCGCGACCGGCATCCGCGCCTAACGCCGCCCACTGCCTGAGGTGCCGCAACATCGCCAAGATGGCGTTGGCGATCAGGTTCACCGTGGTCTCGTGTCCGGCGATCAACAGCAGGTTGCAGCTAGCGACGATCTCCTCCTCGGCCAGCTGATCGCCGGATTCCTCCACGGCGATCAGGGCCGACATCAAGTCGTCGCCGGGGTGCGACCGGCGCTGCTCGATCAGACCGCGCAGATAGTCGCGCAGCCACCGCCCGGCCCGCATGCGTTCCTCGATACCGTCCGGCAGTTCGCCGGTGAATGCGACGAAGGGGTCCAGCGACTGCGCCAGCAGCGCCGATGCGTGGCTGAATTTCGGCTCATCCTCCAGCGGGACTCCCAGCAGCCGGCAGATAACCGCCACCGGCAGCGGATAGGCGAGGTCAGAGATGACGTCGAATCGCCCCTGTTCGGCGATCCGGTCCAGCAATCCGCCAACCAGCGCGGTGATATCGGGTTGGAGTGCGTTGACGACCTTCGGTACAAACGCCTTGCTGACCAGCTTGCGCAGCCGGGTGTGATCGGGCGGGTCGAGGAGCAGGAATCCGGGCGGTCCCAGCGGCCGCGGTGCCACACCGGCGGCGATCCGGCGCTGCGCGATCGTGGACTTGAGTCGGTCGCTGGCCGATGAAGGGTGGCGTAACACCTCTTCGCAGTCGCGATAGGTCGAGAAGACGGTGAGGTTGGCCTCGGGCAGCTGGAGGGGTCCGCGGTCACGGAACTGTGTGTACACCGGATACGGGTCTGCCCGGTTGGCCGGGTCCAGCAGCTGCAGCAACAACGCCTGCGACTCGGCGGTGCCCGAGATAGAAGTCACCCTTTTATTCTGCAGACGTCAACTTCCGGTGACGTCCGACCGTGTGAATACGCCCCTCAGTTGCGCAGGAACTCCACGATATGGTGGGCCAGCTCTTCACCGGCATCCTCTTGCAAGAAGTGCCCGGCGTCGCGCACCACAGGGTGATCGATACCCTGAGCGCCGCGCATCTCGCGCTGAAAGATCGCGGCCATCGCACCGGTGATGGGGTCACCGTCGCTGAAGGCGACCAGCATGGGCGTCGGACTCGCGCACAGCTTCGCCCAAGCCGACCGGTTCGCCGGCGCCGCGGGGTCGTCCGGTGAAGTCGGGACCAGGCCGGGCATGGCGCGCGGCCCGGCGCAGTAGCTGTCGTCGGGGAAGGGCGCATCGTAGGCGGCGCGCGCCGCGTCGCTCACCGGGCGGCGGCACCCCGACTCCACAAACCGGCCGACGTCGATCGTCGGTTGGTTCTGGATCGTCTCGCGAAACCGCCACCAGATCTGCGGCATCGGGATATCCCCGGTCGGCAAACCGGTGTTGGCGACGACGATTCGGCTGAAGCGTTCGGGATGCTCGGCGGCCAGCCGCAACCCGATCAGCCCGCCCCAGTCCTGACCGACCAGGGTCACCCGGCGCAGGTCGAGGGCATCGAACGCCAGCGTTCGCATCCACTCGACATGGCGCGCATAGGTGTGGTCTTCGCGCCGGGCGGGCTTGTCCGAACGCCCGAACCCAACCAAATCCGGACAGACGACTCGATGTCCGGCGGCGACGAGTATCGGAATCATCTTGCGGTACAGGAAAGACCACGACGGCTCGCCGTGCAGCATGAGAACCGGGCTGGCGTCGTCAGGACCGTCTTGCACCCATGCCACCCGCAGGGTGCCGCCGTCGTCGTCTGGCACTTCGCAATACCTTGGCAAATATGGAAATTCGGGAAGGTTCGCGAAACGGTCGTCGGGTGTCCGCAATGTCTGCATTCGTGTGAAGATACCGTCAGATTCAGTTCCGTTCGCGCAAACCTGCCATCGTCGGGTGCGCCATCAATTGATCGAGAAACGGGCGGTGGCCCTTGAGCAGCTTGGTCTGTGCCTGCGCCACCGGAAACCAACCGACCCGATCGACTTCGGGGAACTCCCGCACAATGCCCGAGCGCTTAGGCCATTCCAATTCGAAGGTATTGCTGCGCGCGTCTGTGATGTCGAGGTCACCCAGGACAGCGAATGCGGTGACGACCTTGCCGCTGGGTTGTCGCAGCGCAACGAAGTCGATTCGCGGCCCGGCCGGCACCGGCAACCCGATCTCTTCGACAAACTCCCGCTGCGCGACCACCCACGGATCTTCGCCTTCGGTGTACTCGCCCTTGGGGATCGACCACGCCCCGTCGTCTTTGTTGGCCCAGAACGGGCCGCCTGGATGTGCGATGAGGACTTCGACGACGCCGTTGCGGGTCCGATACAACAGCAGACCCGCGCTGAGCTTCGGCATCGGGACCAGACCCTTAGACGCCGACCGCGCGTTCCAGGTCTTTGAGCGAGGCTTCCAGGTGTGCGAGTAGCCGCTGCAGGTGCGGCACACTACGGCGGCACCCGACCAGACCGAAATCGAGATTGTCAGCATTGTTGACCAGGGTGATGTTCAGCGCCTGCCCGTCCAGGGCGATGGACAGCGGGTAGTTGCCGTCGAGCCGCGCGCCCCGGCAATACATCGGCTCCGACGGTCCCGGAACGTTCGAGATGACGATATTGAACGGTGGCGGTGTTGACGAGACGAAGCCCGGGACGGCGGCCAGCCCCAACGGTGCCATGTTGAGCGCCGACAGCGCCAGTGCCTGCAGCCGCGGCAATTCGAAGAACACTTTCTTGTTGCGGCGCATCGACGCGCTGATCGTCTCGAGCCGTTTGGCAGGATCGTCGGTGTCGGTGGCGAGGTTGCAGAGGATGGTTCCGACCATGTTGCCGCCGCTGTCGGAGTCGTCCTGTGAGCGCAGGCTCACCGGGACCATCGCGACCAGCGGCGTGTCCGGCAGCGCATTCTGCTCGACCAGGTAGTAGCGCAGGGCACCGGCGCACATCGCCAGGACGACATCGTTGACGGTCACCCCCGCGGCCTGCTTGACGCTCTTGACGCGGTCCAGCGACCAGGACTGGGCCGCGCACCGGCGGGCTCCCCCGATCTTGACGTTGAACATGGTGCGCGGTGCCGCGAACGGCAGGGTCAGCTGCTGTTCGAACAGCGCCGCTCGCGCCAGGGACAGGGTCGAGGGGCCAAGCGCCGCAACAGATCTCGCCATCCGGATCAGGGTCTGCAAGCGAGACGAGGTGCCCGGATGCCGCTTTCGCCGCGGCAGATTCCATATCGCTCGCACCTCCGGGTCGTTCGGGTCGGCCGACAGCGCGCGCTGCATCAGCTTCAGCGCCGAGACGCCGTCGATCAGCGCGTGGTGGAACTTGGTATAGATGGCGAACCGGCCGTCGTTCAGCCCCTCCACCAGGTGAAGTTCCCACAACGGGCGATGGCGATCGAGCAGGCTGCCATGGAGCCGGGAGGTCAGCTCGAGCAGGTCGCGGACCCGTCCCGGCGGAGGCAGCCCCGAGTGCCGCACGTGGTAGTCGATGTCGATGTCCTGGTCGTAGGACCATCCCACGTTGACGATTCCGCCTAGGAACGTCGTTGGACGCTTGCGGAAGGTGGGCTGGAAGTCCTGGTTGGCGGCGAGAGCCTGGTAGGTTTCCTGGGCGAATTCCGGACCGGCACCCTCCGGCGGCTCGAACAACTGCAAACCACCGACGTGCATGGGGTGCTCGCGGGTTTCGGCGAGCAGGAAAATCGCGTCGGTGGGCGATATCAGCTCCATTAACCCATTAGACCCTGATGCGCAGGCGCGATGCCGCGAACTGGATGGACGTACGCGGAAAATTTGGCGGTGGCGGAGAAATTTGAAAAGCCGAGCGATGCGCAGTGAATCCGCTGCGTCTGCCTGGCGGTGAGTTGCGCATCGACCTGAGCCTCCAACTCACACAGGCGCGGCGGCTTCGGTGGGCAGGCCGGCCGAGCTGGTGATGACGTTAGTCCAGGCCCATGCTGCCGAAGTGGTTCCGGTGGGTGAACTCCGCCACCTCACGACGCACCCTCAGGTAGCGCCCTGATGTGATGGGGTAGCCGAGACGGGCGGCAAACGCAATCTTCAGGGAGCTGGGAGCCGCGAGAAGGTTCTTGACCGCTTGTTCGACGAGGGGCGCGCTCAAGACAGACAGGGCCTGGAAGCCAAGGCCCAGCGAGTGCGCCATCAGCCACATGTTCTCCAGCACGCACCCCAGGCTCATCATCCCCAACACATCGCCCTCTGAGGCGGGAGCGCGCTTTCTGGCGTCATAAAGGACGATCAACAGGGCTGGACACCCCGGCATCAAACGATGCAGGGGGATCGCCTCACTCACTTTTTCCATTTCGGCCGGGTCTCGCAGCCACGGTGGGAGCATGCTGTCCAGAAGACCAATCTTCTTCTGGCGCAACTCTTCTTCTGAGAAAGAGAGCAGCTGAAAGTGCTCGCGGAGAAACGCTTCGGAGGGCTGAAGCTGAATCGTGCCGATCTTGTCCAGCAACTTCTGATCATCGACGATGACGATCTCGAAGTTCTGCATGTTATGAGCGGTGGGGCTCCAGCGTGCAGCTTCTAGGATCTGCAGCAGGTCTCCCCTTGCGATCGGACGGCTCTGATCGAACGGAACGCGCGCGGAGTGTCTTTCCGCGATGAGTTCGAGCAGGTCATTCATCGCTCTCTCCTCAATTGCAACGTGGTGAGCTCGTCGCTTGGATAGACGTTATCGATCACGGGTGTTGCCCCCGGCGTGGAGGCGGTCAAAGTTGCGCAGAACCGCATCAACGCGTTGGCCACGCGCTGGCTCAACGCCTACCCGGCGGCGGTGCGGTGTCTGCTCAAGCACCGCGAGTCGCTCACCGTGCACCTGCGGTTCCCGCGCAAGCACCGCAACCGGGTGCGGCGCCCGAATTCGATGCACCTTCGGCGAAACCCGCCGCCGGGTTAAGGTGATCGGCCGGTTGCCCGGCGAGCACTCTGCCTGTCGCTGGTGTGAGTGGTGCTTGACCGCGCCAGCGCCGGCTGGCGCCGGTTCACCACGACCCCGGCCGAGCGTTGGGCTTCCTACGTGCGGGAATGGCCCGCAGTTTAGCCGCGGCACTGCCCTGTCTGGGTCAGAATCCGCCGCAGTTGGGTCTGGTGGGTAGGCCGTTGAAGCGGGCGGCGATCCATTGCATGGCCGGCTCACCATCCACGAGCGCCGTTAGTATGTGGTTGGTGCCGGTCTTGTTGAGGAAGGGTGGTTCCTCGTTGGTGCGGAACTCGACGTCGACGCCCAGGGCGCACCAGTCACGGCCGAGCTGATTGGCCGCCGTCCACGGCACCACCGGGTCGTAGCGGTTGCTGTCGATCAGCACTGGCGCGTTGGGTTTGTAGCGCCCGATGCGCTGCAGTTCGAACCGGCTGCTGAACGGCTCCTCGTGGCCAGTTGGTTGAGGTCTTCGTAGAAGTAGGGCTGCAGATGGCGGAAGGCGAAATCGAGTTGGGTTTGTCCGACGCACTGGCGCGACGTCGAATCCAGCATGGCCGCGCCGCGGGGGGTGAGCTTGGAGCGGATCAGGTCCGCGTACTCCGGATAGGCGGCCATGATGCCGTTGAGCATATAGCCGGTCACGCCGACCAGGTCGACGACGTCGCGGCGATCTACGCGCTTTTCGCACTCCGCATGCTGACCGACGGCCAAACGGCCCAGCTGCGCGGACAACCTTGAGCCAGGAGGCCCAGGTCGCCTACTTTGCAAACAGTGAAATGGGCGTTACCTGTATAAACGTCCTGGCCCCGGCAGCGTCGCCAATCATGTCGCCAGTTCGTTTCGCAGCACCTTGCCGCTGGGGTTGCGCGGGATCTCGGCGACGACGGCGATGTCCCGCGGTTGTTCGAAGCGAGACACCTTCTCCTTCAAGTATTCCCGCAGTTTGGCTTCGTCGATGTCGGCGCCCGGACGGGGGACGACGAACGCAGCGAGCCGCTGGCCGAAGTCCTCATCCGGGACACCGATCACCGCGTTCTCAGCCACGTCGAGATGTTCGCCGAGTGCGTTCTCAACCGCGCTGGGGTAGACGTTCTCTCCACCGGAGACGATCATGTCGTCTTCGCGGCCGACGATGAACAGCCGCCCCGCCTCGTCGAAGTAGCCTATGTCCCCGGTGTCGGTCATCCTGGCGACCACATCCTTGCCACCGCCGCCGATGTAGCTGTCGAACGTCAGGCCACCACCCACGAACACCCGCCCGGTGACGTGCGGCCTGACCGGACTGTCGTTCTCGTCGAAAATTTCGACCGGACAGCCGGCAACCGGCCTGCCAACCGTTTCCGGTGCCTCCCGTAGATCGGCGGGCGTCGCAAACGACCCGATGGCGACCTCCGAGGAGCCGTAGCCGTTGTAGAGGATCTCGCCGTAGGCGTCCATGAACCGCTGCGCCAGGCTCGGATCCAGGCGTGCCCCGGCGGAGATCACCACACGCAGCGACGGAACCGGGTTTCGGGCCCGCACCTCGTCCGGAAGGTCGAGAATCCGCGCGAGCATGACCGGGACCGCGGCGAGCGCGTGCGCGCGATGCAACGACGCCTGCGCGAGCGTTGCTTCGGCGTCGAACCGGCGTCTTGTCAGCAGCGTGCCGCCGAGTACGGCCGTAAGCAACAGCATCCCGAACCCGAACGCGTGAAACATGGGCACCGGCACGGCAATGCGGCTTCCAGCGCGCAGCCCGATGCGGTCGAGGAACACGAGTCCAACACCCAGTACCGGGGTGATACTGGGTGTGCGCGGCACACCCTTGGGTGTGCCCGTCGTGCCGGACGTCAGGAGCACGATCCGACCGGGCGGCCCAGCCTTCGGCCGTGGCTCACGCTCGTCGATGTCAAGCGCTGCGGGATCGACGACGGCGACGGCCTCGTCTGCCGCATGCACCCGGTCGGCGAACTCGTCGTCACAAATCACGGTCTGGATCCGGTGCGCGCCCAACGCGGTCGCCAGCGCGTCGGTGCGGAAATCGGTGTTGAGCAGCACCACGTCGGCACCGACCGACGCCGCCGCGAACATCGCCTGCATGAAGCCGCGCCCGTTGCGGCACAGGATGCCGACCGGGACCCCGGGTCCGATGCCGTGGCGGCAGGCCAGCGCGGCCGCCAGGGATTCGGTGCGGGACTGCAGCCGGCCGTAGCTCAGCGCGCCGTCATCGTCGATCACCGCCGTGCGGTCCGGCCAGCGAGCCGCCGCGATCGCCATCACAGTAGCCGGGTTCGCACCGCCTCGAACCGCCTCGCGCGCGATGCGGAACATCGTCAGCAGCCCAGCGGGCGCAAACAATCCCGATCGTGCCACCACCCGGGCCGCGCTGGTCACGATGTTGGCGGCCGTCATCGCTGAATCCCCTGAGCGCTTGGGGAATCGCTGGAGAACCGATACATCAGTCCCATCCCGACCCCCAGCGGCCCGGGCAGCAGCACCGAGCCGATTTCCATCGGCCACACCCACCACGGCTGCACCCTGCCGGGCCGGTCGATGATCGCCTTCGCGACGATGTCGGCGGCCTGCTCCGCAGACAGGCCCGGCATTCTGCGCAGGATCGGCGTGGGTGCGCTCATGGGGGTGTGCACCAACGTCATGTACACCGAGGTGACATGCACGCCGTCGGCGCGCAGTTCCGGTGCGACGCTGCGCAACCACACATCGAACGCGCTCTTGGACGCCAGGTAGGCGCCCCAGCGCGGGCCTGGCGCGGCGCGCACACCGATCGTCGAAATGCTCACGATGTGCCCGCTGCCACGGCGCCTCATCGCGGGAAGCAGCCCGAGCAGCAACCGGACCGGGCCCAGGTAGTTGACGCCGATCGTGCGCTCGAAATCCTGCGGCCGGTCGTACTGCAGATGCAGCGACCGCCGGATGGACTTGCCGGCGTTGCTGACGACGACGTCCATCGGGCCGTGGTTTTCGGTGAGCTTCTTCACCAGTGCGGCGACCGCTGTCTCGTCGGCCAGATCGGCCGGGTACGCGGCTGCGTGGCCACCGCCCGCGTTGATCGACGCCGCGAGCGCTGCCAGCTTGTCCGCAGAACGGGCGACCAGCAACACGGTTGCCCCGGCCGCCCCGAGCTTGCGCGCGGTGGCCTCGCCAAGTCCGTAAGAGGCACCGGTCACCAGCACGATCTTGCCGGATACCGCGGCGCGCAGCCGGTCCGGATTCGACACCCACGGTGGACTGACGACCCTGCCGACAGCCTTGGCTACCAGGTTCATTGGACTGCCTTACCCGGTCGCAGCATAGCCCCACAGCAGCGCACGCATCGAGCGTAAGACGGCGTCGCGGGTGTCGACCGGGTTCGGGGCCGCCACCAGCATCGCGGCTCGCGTGAGCACGCCCAGCAGAAGCCTGGTGACGATTTCGGGGTCGTTCGACCCGAAGGGTGATCACCGCCCTGACACTGACAACGAGACTAAAGGTCGGGGATGTGTGCTTTTCTTGGTCGGCTGGAGTGGTCGGACTAAGGATTTGAAGGCCAAGCGCGTCCCTCCCAACCCGTAGAGTGACAGTCATGGAGTGGATCGTGCTTGGCAAACTCGCGTTGATCGCTTTCCTTGTGGCGGGGTGCGCGATTTTGGTGATCACTTACATCCGCAAGGCCCGCCGTGGTGGTCTCCGACGGGTTGAGGCGTCGCAGTATGGGTACTTGGCAGCAATTCGTGGCAGCATGCCGCCCATGCCGCTGCCTGAGTGGGCCGACTGGGACGACGAAAACGGCGAGAATTTCAATGGGGGCCGGTTGGGCCGCCAGAGCGCCCTTGAGGTCACCGGACGGGGCAGGCTTTATCGAGTGCTTGCAGTTCGCTGCGGAACTGCCTGCTCAGCTTCGCGTACGGCTCTGCCCAGGGGGGTGGTGCTTGAGGGTCCGCAGGAACCGAGGTGTCGTTGCGGGCCTGCCTGACTAGGGTGACCATCTGATTGGCTTCATCGGCCAGCTGGTGGGCGTGGGGCGCTAAATCCGGGTCTGTAATTGAATTGGCGTAAGTCTGCAGGTGATTAGCCCAGTTCTGGTAGTCACCGACACTGGGTTCGGTTCCTTGTTCGGGATTGAACGCGTTAGCCAATATCCGGCCTTTTGACTTGTTGTAGTCGATCATCGCCCGTACCGTCGGACAGTCCGGTTTGGTTTGATCGACGCTTGTTAGCCACCATGCCGCAGCGATCCCGACCACTATGACGATGAGCGTAACTGGGCCTGCGATCCATACCCACCGGTGTGTGCGTGACATTTAGCGGGGGCGGGTCATGATCGGGGGGCTGGGCGGTAGGCCGGTGCTGCCCTGGGCGACACCGCCGACGAAATTCACGCTGCCGCCGCAGCCGTCGGGCAGGTAGTAGGTGGTGTCCATGTTGCCCGCCGACAAGGTAGCGATCTGGGGTAAGGATATCGGCTTCCACGTGTGATCGATGTTCTGTATTGGCGGAAGGCCACCGATATCGCCCTGCTCTCCCTCGATACCTTTCATGCCGACGTCGCCGCCGAAAGTCAGTGAGGTGTTGCGCTGGTATTCGTAGACACTTTGTACCCACCGTTGCTGCTGCGGGTGCCCGTTTTCGTTGACCACGCGTGTCACCGTCGTGGCCTGTTCTCCAGCTAACTTGAACCGGTATTCCTCGTTGCCTTGTACAGCGGGTGCGTCGATATCGCCGATCCACGTCTTGCCCGGTGTGTACATGCCCGTAGTCGGGCCAATTTTTTGGGGTGTGCCGTCGGGATATGGCCGATACTGCGGTTGAAGTGGCGGAGGGTGGGCTCCGGTGTAGGGCGGGGGTGGCGGCACGTCTTCCCAATGGCCGAACCTCTGGTCGCCGATGAATGGATTTGCGGGGTCAGGTGCTTGTCCTGGTTGCAGCGGGCCCGGTACCACGTTGTCGACGAGTTGGACCTTATTGTGCCCCTTGCCCGGTGTTCCGCCGCCGGTGTTCATGGGGGCCTCGGTGAACCGGAGGTCGCGCAGCGGCGCGGTGACGGCGGGCAGCTTAGCGGCCATGTTCTGGTCGATGGTGACCAGGGAGGCGGCGTTATAGCGGATGTCGGCGGCGATCTCTCGCCCCTGGTTCCGGCGGGCGACGTACTGCTCGAACGACGTGTATTTGGTGGGGTCGATGACCGAGAGGTCGTCGTTCACGGTGTATCCGGCCTCGCGCGCCTCACCGACCGCGCGCAGCGCCGCGGCCTTGGCGAAGCGCTCGTTTTCGGCCCCCAAGCGCAGGATCGGCGCGGAGTCGCGCAGCCCCGAGGCCGCGGCGCGCGCCTTGCCCAGGTCGGTTTCAATGCGGTGCACGGCGTTGTCGTGCGCCTGTCCTTCCCAGTCGGCCTCGCGGATCAGCTGGTGGGCCTCGGCGAAGCAGCTCTCCCACCGGTCGGCTTCGGCCTCGCACCAGTCGGCGATTTCGTCGAAGTGCGAGGTGGGCCAGGCTTGCAGCTCCGAGAGGCTGGGTAACGGACCGGGGGCGGTCATCTCTAAACCACCTGCTGGCCCAGCGCGGACGCCGCGTCGGCGTCCTGGCCGGCGTAGGCAGCACCGCCCGCTGAGACCCCGGTGGCAGTGGCCCGCATCCGGGCGGCCAGGGCTGCCCGCGCCGTCGCGGCGTCGGCGAGCAGCGTGTCTATCTCCGCCGTGCTGGCCTGACACGGCAACCCCGAGCCCGGTGAGGGCTGTCGCCGCCGCTCAGCTTGCCCGCCAGCGCCTCGCACCGGGACACCCATAAACACTGAGCAGAGCGCATCGTGTCCCGCCCCGATCCCCTTGACACCGCCCTGTTCGCCGGGAATCCCACGGCCAGCACCCGAAAACTCCCGGTCCCACATCTACAAACGTGAGACAGCACGAAAGCGAGGACACTACTCCGGCATCGAAACCCCAGTTCCGGCGGTTGTCACATCCCCGCTGATCGCCGCCCGAAAGGGGGTAGATTCCCGACTAGCGATAAACCTGCGACCAGTCGGCCCGCAGCTATGTCAACCGTGTTGCCCAGACCTTCACGGATGCACGGTATTACCAGTTCAGATGCCGAATCCGTTGGTCAGCGAGCGTTGCCGAATATGGGCGGAAACAAAGCTGTCGAGGGCGGCAGTTGGGTCCGAATCGCGGTTGCTGATTCCGGCGTGCCGGTCGAGCGCCGCAGCGTAGGATCGCCCACCATGTCCGGCGACACCATCAGTGGAATCCCCCGCGTCGACCCGCGCGCCCGTCGTGGGGTGTGGAAGCGCGGAATGCAATGGCTGGCAGCCACAAAGCCTGTGGTCGCGGTTCACCGCAGCATTGCCGCACCGCTCGATGCGCCGATCATGAAGGCCACCCGCGGGCGGGTAAACCTAACCGGGGCTTCGCCCCAGCCCGACGAGGCATGCCGTTGGTCGGCTGTGATTGGGGGGCTCCGGTCGAGCGGGGTGAGACCGTGACCGGGAGGCCCGGTCCGGTGTATGAACCGTCGTGACGGTTGGTGGGCCGTGGT
>DASPOT010000126.1:0-18021 GCA_035625875.1 Mycobacterium sp.
CGGGGTGGGTGGCGTGCGCTGGGGTGAAGCGGCGGCGCTGCGCGTGTGTGACATCGACTTTCTGCGCCGCCGTATTGAGCTGCACCGCAACGCTGTCATGGTGAACAGCCGGATCGTCGTGGGCAGCCTGAAAGGCAACAAGAACCGCACCGTGGTACTGCCCGCGTTCGTGATCGACGCGCTGGCCAAGGCCGCGGAGGGCAAGGGCCGCGACGAGCTGATCTGGTCAACAGCGTCGGGGGGGTATCTTGGGCCGCCGAACGGCTCGACGTCATGGCTGGCCTACGCGGTGGCGCGGTGTCAGGCCACCGATCCGGGGTTCCCGCGGATCACGGCTCACGCGTTACGGCACACGGCGGCGTCGCTGGCGATCCACGCCGGCGCCAACCCGAAGGTGGTCCAGCGGATGTTGGGGCACGCATCGGCGGCGATGACCCTGGACGTGTACGCTGATCTGTTCGACTCCGATCTGGACACGGTCGCCGAGAGTGTGGCTAAACTGTGGCCACGCCACGCCTGATCGCACGCATGTTGACCATGAAAAGCGTCTCTACCAGCACATATACGGGCAGGACATGGGAAGAGCTCGTCATGCCTGGGATGACTAGCGGCCCGACCAGCCCGGTGCCGTCGCGCACCCGGACCGGAAGGTGCGGAACGCCCTCGGCGTGCAGATCGCGCACCATCCGCGGGTCAGCGACCAGGTAGTCCGACAGCACCACCAGATCCGCTGCGGCGGGAGTCACCACGGCGTGTGGTTGGCAGCTGTGGCGAATCCGGGCCCCTGAACACCGCAGCGCCTGCACGAGCAGATCCGACAGCGGCCCGCGACCGTGCACCCGGATCGACGCCGACCGGCCGCGGCGCTGCCGGTATCCGCGGGTCGCGACGCCGGCGTCGACAAGTTGCGCGACCAGGTTGACCAGCTCGTTGCTGTCCAGCAATCCTTGGTGGGCAGCCTGCCGCTGCAGCTCGCTCATCGGTATCGGCGATCGCATGGAGCGCAGCAGCGCGGCCAACCCGACTGCGGTCAGGCCGGACGGTGGACGGACCAGCAGGGCCCGGCGGGGATCCCAGCCCACCTGCACGGCGCCGTCCGGGCGCAGCAGCACCGGCATCGCCGGATCCAGCGCATATATGGTCGGCACGGCCTGCGGCATGGTGTGGACTGTGCCACGCCGGGCCCAGGAACCCGCTCAGTTATCCACAGAGCCGGCGTCGGGGCCGGAGCCGGGATCGACGCCCTTCTCGAATTCGGCGATCGCCTCGTCGATACCGCTGGTGTCGCCGCCGATGACTCGGTCGATGAAGGCGGCCGGCTCATCGAGGTCCTCGGACTGGGGCAGCAGATCCGGGTGCTGCCAGACGGCGTCGCGAGCGTCCACGCCGGCGGCCTGTGTCAGGCGTTCCCACAACACGGCGGCCTCCCGCAACTTGCGTGGCCGCAGCTCCAGGCCCACCAGCGTGGCGAATGTTTGCTCGGCAGGGCCGCCGGTAGCACGGCGCCGGCGCAGGGCCTCGGCCAGCGCGGCGGCACCGGGAATCCGTTCGCCCAGCGCCGCGGCCACCACGGTTTGCACCCAACCCTCGATCAAGGCCAGCAGCGTCTCCAGCCGCTCAAGTGCCTGCGTCTGCTCCGGTGTCGCCTTGGGCTCGAACACCCCCTGACTCAACAGCTGTTCCACGGCGGCGGGATCGGTCAGCGACGCTGGGTTGAAATCGCGTGCCAGCTCCTCGATTCCGGCCATGTCGATCTTCATGCCCCTGGCATAGGCCTCGATCGCACCCAGCAGCTGACTGGCCAGCCAGGGCACGTGGCTGAACAGCCGGTGATGCGCGGCCTCACGAGCCGCCAGGAATGTCACGATCTCACCGCGCGGCTGCTGGAGTCCGGCGGCGAGCGACTCGATGGCCTCCGGCAGCAGTGCTGCCACTCCCTTCGGTCCCAGCGGCAGGCCGATATCGGTCGAGGTCAACACTTCGCGGGACAACCGGGCCAGTGCCTGGCCCAACTGCGAACCGAAGGCCACCCCGCCCATCTGCGACATCATCGACAGCAGCGGACCGGCCATGCTCTTGGCTTCCTCCGGCAGCGCCGCCGCCCATACCGTCGAGATCTGGTGGGCCATCGGGTCGCACAGCCGCTTCCACGTCTCCAAGGTGTTATCGACCCAGTCGTTGGGGCTCCAGGCGACCGCTTTGGTGGTGCCTGCCGGCAGTGAGGTCACCCCATCCAGCCAGGTCTCGGCGAGGTGCACCGCATCAGCGATCGCCGAGTTCGTCGCGGCCGGGATCGGCGCCACAAACCCGATCGAACTCGACGCCAGTTGTCGGGCCAATTCGTAGTTGACCGGACCGGAGGTCTTGCCGGCTATCACGGCGCTGGCACCGCTGAACATCTGGCCCAGGCGGGTAAAGATCTGGCCCAGGTCGGCCATGTCGAAGTCGCCGCCGAGTCCGAACGGGTCAGACGAGCCAGACCCGGAACCAGAATCGTTCTTCCCGGGCTTGTCGCGCTCGGGGTCGTCTCCGGCGGAGAAGCCGAAAGGCACGTCAGCCATGACTTCAACGGTACTCACCGGGGAACGGAACGCACCATCCGCGATCACGCTGTGAGTGAACCGGGCCCGATTCGAGTCCGTCTAGTGTGAACGGCGTGAACAGGCGGATTCTGACGCTGATGGTGGCGCTGGTACCGATCGCGGTGTTCGGTGTGCTGCTCGCGGTGGTAACGGTGCCGTTCGTGTCGCTGGGCCCCGGCCCGACATTCGACACCCTCGGCGAGGTCGACGGCAAGCAGGTCGTCGATATCGAAGGTATCCAGACCCACCCGACATCAGGTCACCTGAACATGACAACGGTTTCACAGCGCGACGATCTGACTCTGGGTGAAGCTTTGACGCTGTGGCTGTCGGGGCGCGAACAGCTGGTGCCGCGCGACCTTGTCTACCCGCCGGGTAAGTCGCGGGAGGACATCGACAAGGCCAACAACGCTGATTTCAAGCGGTCCGAGGACAGCGCCGAGTACGCCGCCCTGGGATATCTGAAGTACCCGCAGGCAGTTACCGTCGCCACAGTCAGCGATCCCGGGCCGTCGGTGGGCAAGCTCCAGTCCGGCGATGCCGTGGACGCGGTCAACGGCACCCCGGTCGCCACTGTGGATCAGTTCACGTCGTTGCTGAAGAAGACCAAACCCGGCCAACTGGTGGTGATCGAATACCGCCGCAAGAACGCGCCGCCCGGCGTCGCGCGGATCACGCTGGGCGCCAACCCGGATCGCGACTACGGCTTTCTGGGTATCGCGGTGCTGGATGCGCCGTGGGCACCGTTCACCGTCGACTTCAACCTCGCCAACGTGGGCGGGCCCTCGGCCGGACTGATGTTCAGCCTGGCCGTCGTCGACAAGCTCACCACCGGTGACCTGGTTGGGTCGAAGTTCGTCGCGGGCACCGGCACGATCAGCGCCGACGGCAAGGTGGGGCCGATCGGCGGCGTGGGGCACAAGATTGTGGCCGCCCGCGCGGCCGGGGCGACGGTGTTTCTGGTGCCCTCGAAGAACTGCTATGAGGCGAGTGCCGACAACCCGCCCGGCCTGCAGTTGATCAAGGTCGACAGCCTCAGCCAAGCGGTGGACGGACTGCACACGATGACCTCGGGTGGGCACCCGCCGAGCTGCTAGCCCGGCGACGATGCGGGCCGGAACGGCCCGCTGAGGAGCCGGGCAATCCAGACCGAGCCCGGCGACGATGCGGGCCGGAACGGCCCGCTGAGGAGCCGGGCAATCCAGACCGAGCATGTCGGCACACTGGGCGATGCGGTGCGTACAGTTGTGACCGTCGAGGAAAGTGACTAGTAAATGTCCAGAAGACGTCTCGTAAAGCGCCAACCGCTACTGTCAAAAGTCAAATCGAGCAGGGAGCGTAGCTAGTGGCCATGCGGCCCGCCGCCAGGATGCCGAAGCTGACACGGCGCAGCCGGACACTTATCGCGATTGCGCTGGCGGTGATTGTGCTGCTGCTCGCAGGTCCGCGATTGATCGACGGCTACGTCAACTGGCTGTGGTTTGGTGAACTTGGCTACCGCTCGGTATTCACCACCGTTTTGATTACCCGCCTCGTAGTGTTCCTGGTGGTCGGATTGGTGGTCGGCGGCATCGTGTTCGGCGGGCTGGCGCTGGCCTACCGCACTCGGCCGGTGTTCGTCCCGAGCAACGACAACGACCCGGTGGCGCGGTACCGCAGCGTCGTGATGTCGCGGCTGCGGGTGGTGGGCATTGGGATCCCGGCGATGATCGGCCTGCTAGCCGGCATCATCGCGCAGACCTACTGGGTGCGGATTCAGCTGTTCCTGCACGGCGGTAACTTCGGGATCGACGATCCGCAGTTCGGGAAGGACCTGGGCTTCTATGCGTTCGATCTGCCGTTCTACCGACTGGTGCTCAGCTACTTGTTCGTGGCACTCTTCCTGGCATTCGTGGCGAACCTGGTGGCGCACTACGTGTTCGGCGGGATTCGGCTGTCCGGACGCACCGGTGCGATGACCCGCTCGGCACGTGTCCAGTTGGTGAGCCTGGTTGGTGTGCTTGTGCTGCTCAAAGCTGTTGCCTACTGGCTGGACAGATATGAGTTGCTCTCGCACACCCGTGGCGGTAAGCCGTTCACCGGTGCCGGGTATACCGATATCAACGCAGTACTGCCGGCCAAGCTGATCCTGGTGGCGATCGCTCTCATCTGTGCGGCTTCCGTGTTCTCTGCGATCACACTGCGGGACTTGCGGGTTCCGGCCATCGGCCTGGTTCTGTTGCTGCTGTCGTCGTTGATCGTCGGTGCCGGCTGGCCGCTGATCGTCGAACAGATCAGCGTGAAACCCAATGCCGCGCAGAAGGAAAGCGAGTACATCAGCCGAAGTATCACCGCTACACGGCAGGCGTATGGCCTCACCAAGGACGTGGTGAGCTACCGCAATTACAGTGGCGACTCCCAGGCAACCGCCCAGCAGGTCGCCGCGGACCGCGCCACCACGTCGAACATCCGGCTGCTCGACCCCACGATCGTCAGTCCGGCGTTCACCCAGTTCCAGCAGGGCAAGAACTTCTACCACTTCCCTGACCAGCTGTCCATCGACCGCTACCTGGACCGCGACGGCAGGCTGCGTGACTATGTCGTCGCGGCCCGCGAACTCAACCCGGACCGGCTGATCGACAACCAGCGTGACTGGATCAACCGGCACACCGTGTACACGCACGGGAATGGGTTTATCGCCTCCCCGGCGAACACCGTGCGCGGCATCGCCAACGACCCGAACCAGAACGGCGGCTATCCGGAGTTTCTGGTCAATGTCGTCGGCGCCAACGGCGGCGTGATATCCGACGGGCCGGCGCCCCTCGACCAGCCGCGCATCTACTTCGGACCGGTGATCTCCAACACTCCGGCCGACTACGCGATCGTCGGGAAGAACGGCGCGGACCGGGAATACGACTACGAGACCAACACCGAAACCAAGAACTACACCTACGCCGGCAGCGGCGGGGTGCCGATCGGCAGTTGGCTATCCCGCAGCGTGTTCGCCGCGAAGTTCGCTGAGCGAAACTTCTTGTTCTCCAACGTGATCGGTTCCAACAGCAAAATCTTGTTCAACCGCGACCCGGCACAGCGGGTGGAGGCGGTTGCACCGTGGTTGACGACCGACAGCCGCCTGTACCCGGCGATCGTCAACAAACGACTGGTGTGGATCATCGACGGCTACACCACACTGGACAACTACCCCTACTCCGAACTCACCTCGCTGTCGTCGGCCACCGCCGACTCCAACGAGGTGGCGTTCAACCAGCTGGCCCCCAACAAGCAGGTCTCCTACATCCGAAATTCGGTGAAGGCCACAGTGGACGCCTACGACGGAACGGTCACGCTGTATGCGCAGGATGAAAACGATCCCGTGCTGAAGGCGTGGATGAAGGTTTTCCCCGGCACCGTCAAGCCCAAGAGCGAGATCACGCCCGAGCTTGCCGAGCACTTGCGCTATCCCGAAGACCTGTTCAAGGTGCAGCGGATGCTGTTGGCCAAATATCACGTCAACGACCCGGTGACGTTCTTCTCCACATCGGATTTCTGGGACGTGCCGCTGGATCCGAACCCAACCGCCAGCAGCTACCAGCCGCCGTACTACATCGTCGCGAAAAATATTGCCAAGGGCGACAATTCGACGTCGTTCCAGCTGACCAGCGCGATGAACAGGTTCAAGCGTGACTACCTGGCCGCATACATCAGCGCCAGCTCCGATCCCGCGACGTACGGCAAGATCACCGTGCTGACCATCCCCGGCCAGGTCAACGGGCCGAAGCTGGCCAATAACGCGATCACCACCGACACCGCAGTCTCGCAGGACCTTGGTGTGATTGGGCGCGATAACCAGAACCGGATCCGGTGGGGCAATCTGCTTACGTTGCCGGTGGCCCAGGGCGGGCTGCTCTACGTCGAACCCGTCTACGCCTCGCCGGGGGCCAGCGATGCCGCCTCGTCGTACCCGCGCCTGATCCGGGTGGCGATGATGTACAACGACAAGGTCGGGTACGGTCCCACCGTCAGTGACGCACTCACCGGGTTGTTCGGCCCCGGTGCCGGTGCGACGGCTACCGGGATTGCGCCGACGGACGCCGGCCCACCACCGAACCCGCCGCGGGGCGCTCCCGCGCCAGCCGATTCACCGGGGTCTCCGGCGCCACCGGCTGCGGTCGTCCCGCCGTCGCCAAACGGGGCGGTGTCGTTGTCCCCGGCCAAGGCGGCCGCGCTCAAGGAAATCCAGGCGGCGATCGGCACCGCGCGTGACGCACAGAAGAGGGGCGACTTCGCCGGCTACGGAGCCGCGCTGCAGCGGCTCGACGACGCCATCAACAAATTCAACAACGCCAAGTAAGCGGGCCACGCGGCCAATGCGCTGGGCGATTTGGCGGCCTGGCCGCAGGTTCGGTAACCTTGCGTTTACCGTCGCGGGGTGGAGCAGCTCGGTAGCTCGCTGGGCTCATAACCCAGAGGTCGCAGGTTCGAATCCTGTCCCCGCTACCAGCGGAAATGGCCCCCGGAGGCTTCTCCGGGGGCCATTTTCATGCCCGATGGCCACGGATCTGGCCACATTAGCTAGTCTTTCTAGTTAACTGGATATCGCCTTATTGGAGCGGATCCCACCCTTGCCCGTGATGATTGGGGCCGTCTGCTCTTTGGGCGTCTCAGTCATCGTTTGCCGAAACGCGGTTTTACCCAGAATGCTGCCGCTAAACAGCCCCGAACCGGTCGTCCAGCAGGCTTGTGCGGCCGTCGCACCAGGCGTGGACAGGCACCATCCTGCCGTCTAGGCGAGTGGATGGGACGTGGTGCCGTCGCTGATCACACGTCCACCGATTTTGGCGGTTCCGGGCCCGTGGCCCGAAGTTGGGCCCCCGTGCGCCGAGGCGGTGCTCAAGGCGACGCAAGCGAAAATCGGCTCAAACAAAGAGATCGCACACATCACACGACCGCTCAGCATCCAATACATCAGCGACCTGCAATTGATGGGACCGTCTGACGGGGCGGCCGTGAGGCTAATCCAGCGCTCCCTAGTGGGACCTACTTTCCCACACGGTCACGGGTGGTCGATTCGTTGGCGAGGCTGGCGGCAGCGGACTGAACGCCGAACTGGCCGGTCTCCATCAGCTGTGCGGCTGACGCGACGCAGTCACCGACTTCGCCGGCGACACCCGCCACGCCAACCCCTGGGCCGCCGACCTCTACAACCGCGCCATCGCCCGCAGCCACGACCATCCCCACGCCGTACGAATCCTCGCCCGCGCCTGGCTCCACATCATCTGGCGCTGCTGGCACGACGGCGTCGCCTACGACCCCGCCAAACACCGAGCCCTCCAGGCCGTTCTGCAAGCAGATCAACAACCCGCGGCTTGACACAGGGCTACTCATGCGGTTTCGTGCCTTTCGCTTGTCCCTGACAATTTCTCGGTTCGGTACGTTTGGTGGACTGTCAGATCGGGCTGTGTTCCGGGGTCGCGAAGCCCGGCGCGACAATATGTGCAATCACATCATCGACGGCGTCACGGCCGAACTCCTTCAACAGGTCCCCCGCGAAGTACCACTTCCCAGGCGCTCTGGCATAAAGCGTCCCCGTGGACAGCGCACCATGGAGCGAGAACTGCAGGTTAAACTCTTCGGATCCGTCCTTCCTGACTTGCATGCGGCCGGGCGCTATGATTACTTGTCTGGCGGCCTGATCTGCGCGATTAATCACCTAGAGGTCAGTGACTCGTACGGCCTTAAGGACACGTTCGCGGTCAGCAACCGCTGGTCCCTTTCCTCAATTTCGAAGTCATTTCTGCGCACCCAATCTGCTTGCGGATACGCCAACCGGAGGCAAGGGCCGATACAGGCACTGGTTGCGGTTCGCGTCCCAGGTCCGAGGCCGGCTCCGCCGATCCCCCCACGGTGAACGTACAGCCGACCAGCACCACGCCGCACACACCCACCGCGGGCCGCACATCTGGCGACCACGAGCGACCGCATCGATGATCTGCGCGCTGGGCGCATCGAAGCGTTTTCGTTGGCCGAGCTGCTGGTGCTGCCGCGGTGAGAGCGCGGCCGGCGACTGCGGGAATGACCTCGGAGACCGGATTGCGATGCGTGGTGAGGAGGAGTCGCTGCTTCCAGCGGAAGGCTCGGGCCACGGCAGGTCGGAGTCCATGGCCCGAGCCTCTCGGCTGCCATTGGCAAGCGACATCGACGGTATCACCACCGCGCCGGCGCTTTGCCAGTCGAACAACACACGACTGGCAAAGCGGCGGCGTAGCGCTTCAATTGCAGTGTCGATGTTCGCCTATTGTTCGACGAAAAGTGTTGGGAGATCGCCCCGAGAGGCCGGATAATCACGCGCAGGCCAGCGACAGTCGTGCTCATTTTCGGCCCCGGGGGTGGCTGGTTGACTCGCCCCGAGCATCGAGACCAGCGAGAGACTGACATGGCGGTTGTTGCGAGAAGCTACACGTCACCCACGCTGGTCCTGCTTGCAAACGACTGGGCAGACGGCCACGACCGCGCGGACTTCCTCGAATTCGCCATCGAACGCACACCCGGTTTCGACGGGGCGTCCTCGAACCGGCTGCCCAACCGCATCGGCTTTAACGGCCCCCCACCCGACCAAGGTGACCTACTCAGTAACTCGGCACCGATCCAGAAGTTCTACTGGTGGGATGCGCGGATCACCGACGCTGACCGCGGCTCGACGTTCACCTACCGCGTGACTCCGGTGGTCGGCTCACCCACGTCGCTGACGCTGCTTGACCAGCAGGACTCGACGATCCAGGTGTCGATTCCCGAGATTGAGGTCAACGGCATCGGCAGCTACTTCAACCGTGCCGTCGTGAGCTCTCAGGCCTTCAGCAAAGAGTTCCCGAACCTGGACACCGCGGCCCAACAGCAGGCAGCGCGCGCCTGGCTGGCCAACGGAATGCAGCTGGCTGTCCCCAACTTCCTCAACCACGCGGCCAACAAGACGATCGACGGCGCGATCTACCACCTCACCGACGACACCTGGATCATGCCCGCGTTGCAATCTCACCCGGGCCCGGTCTCGCTGACCGACAACCACACCCGCAGCGACACCACCTCCGATGCCGCCATCGACACACTGGTCTCGACCGGCCGGCCCGCCGATGACTTTCACCTCCGCACCCACGCCCACATCATGCACAACAAGTTCCTCGTCCGCGTCGGCGACGACGGCACCGCGGAGGCGGTGCTGACCGGCTCAGCCAACTTCACCCCCGAGGGCCTGTCAGCGCAGGCCAACCTGCTGCACACCTTCGAATCCGCCGACTGGCCGCGCTGTACCTCAACCGCGAAGAGCAACTCAGCGCGGACCCCACCCTGGCGGCCACCCAACGCGCCCAGACCGGCTGGTCCGACCCGCTTACCGCCAGCGACGCCACCATCCGAGTCTTCTTCCCACCCGAACCCAAGGACCAGCGCGCATCCCTGGACACCATCGTGGCCGCCATCAACACCGCACAGCATTCGGTGCTGCTGTGCGCCTTCGACCCAACCGACGCCGCACTGCTGGACGCCGTGTTCGCCGCCTCCGACGCCGGCAAGATGATGCTGGCGCTGGTCAACCGGGTGCCCACCAGAGAGCCCAGCGGTGACCCGAGCCGCGCCGACGTCGCCGCCGAAATCGCCATCATGAACCGAGCCGAAAAAGACCACGACATCGTCGGATTCAGCGGCTTCAAAGCCGATGACACCCCCACCGGCTTCGCCCCCGAACGCATCCTGTGGCCCGGCGAGAACCCGAAAATCATGGTCCGCGTCCACCACAAGTTCCTCGTCATCGACGCCCAAGGCGACCACCCCGTCGTCTACACCGGATCCGCCAACTTCAGCGGCAACTCACTACACAATAACGACGAGAACCTGCTGGAAATCACCAGCTCCCCACGCATCGCCGGCATGTACATGGCCGAATTCCTCCGACTGTTCGAGCATTATCGAGCCCGGATGGCCTTCGACCGGCGCAGCGCCGGCGACCCCAGCGCATTCACCTTGACCAGTGACAACACCTGGACAACCCCGTATTACACCCCCGGTAGCCCCGAGTTCAAAGCACGGCAAGCCATGGCAGGCACGGCGTAGCCATGCGACAACGCTGCATGCGCTTCCTCGGCGCCCTGCTCGCGGGCGTGACGCTGATTGTCGCACCCGTCGACACGTCACCCGCAGCGCACGCCGCCGACCATCACACCATCATCTTGACCCTCATACGCCACGGGGAATCCACCGCCAACGCCACGGGTTTCATCGACACCACCGTGCCCGGCCCCGACATCACCCCACTGGGCGATGCACAGGCCATCGCCGTGGCAAATCAACTCAGCCCCAACAGGTATGACGGGATCTACGCCTCAACGATGATCCGCACCCAACAGACCGCCGCGCCGCTATCGCAAACACTCGGCGAGGCCGTCATCGTGCTGCCCGGACTGCGAGAAATCGAAGCAGGCACGAACGAAGGACAGCCCGAGGCCACAGCGCCGCACTACCCGGCCCCAGGAGTGTGGCTGCACGGCGACCGATCCGCACGCATCCCAGGATCAATCAACGGCAACGAATTCGAGCAGCGATTCAACGACGCCGTCAATACCATCTACGACACCGGTGAAACCAACCCCGTCGTGTTCTCCCACAGAGAAGCCATCATGTTCTGGGTCCTGATGAACGCGAAGAATGCCGACATGTCCCTGGCCAACAATCCGTTACCCAACACCGCATACGTGGTGCTAACCGGAAACCCACGAGACGGCTGGACCCTCAACAACTGGAACGGGACGCCGGTGCCGGCATGACACAGTTCGGCAAGGAGGCCCAGTGATGGTGCCTTCCCACCCTGGTGCGGGTGGGGAGGAGGTGGGTGGGTTGTGTTGGACCGTCTTCGACGACTACCACCTATGACCGGTCAGGCCCACGAAGCGTCGGCGAGCTGGTCGAAACTAGTCGCGGTGGCGATCCAGTCGATGCGCGACCTGAAGATCGACGAGGACAAGGTCAACGTCGACGGCGGGGCGATCGCGATGGGGCACCCGCTGGGCATGTCTGGTGCGCGGCTGGTCCTGCACCTGGCGCACGCGCTTAAGAGCCGCGGCGGCGGGCTCGGCGTGGCATCGCTTTGCGGCGGCGGCGGCCAGGGCGACGCACTGGTGCTGCGGGTACCAAAGCAGTAGCCGACGTCAATGAGAAATCGATGAGAGGTGATGTGCGATGAAGACTGGTTCCGTGCTCGCGGTAGTGACACCGTTGAATGGTGAATTCGGGAGTATCGCTGCGGGCGGTGCGGAGGCGCTGGGCCGCATGGACCCGTACGAGTTGCTCGGTGCGCTGCGGGACATCGCCAATCCCTGGCTGCTGGCGCGGGAGGCTCTGCTACTGCTGGTCGAGTGGACCCGGATCGCGGCTGGAATCGGGGATCGGCAGCTTCCGGAAAAGGACCGCCGGTTCAGCGATCCGACCTGGCGGGACAACCCGTTGTACAACCGTTGGGCGCGGGCCTATCTGGCCTGGTGTGAGTCGGTCGACAGGCTTGTCGACGACGCGGATGTGGACCAGCGTGAACGCTCCCGCGCCCGTTACGCGACAAACATCTTGACCGCGCTGGCCGCGCCGACCAACCTGTTGCCCGGCAACCCCGCCGCGCTGAAGCGTGCGTTCGAGACCGGCGGGGTGAGTCTGCTGCGCGGCGCCCGGAACTTCGTCAACGACCTGATCTTCAATGGGGGTATGCCCACCCAGGTCGACACCAGCGGGTTCACCGTCGGTGAGAATCTGGCCGCCACTGCGGGCGCCGTGGTGCACCGCGAAGAGATGTTCGAACTCCTGCAATACGCTCCGACGACGCCCACGGTGTATTCCCGGCCGCTGCTGATGGTGCCACCACAGGTGAACAAGCACTACTTCCTCGACCTGGCGCCGGGCAGAAGTCTGGTGGAGTACACCATCGCGCAGGGAATCTTGTTTTTCACCATCGTCTGGCGCAACCCTCGTCGGGAGCACGGCGGATGGACCATGGCCGACTACGTCGCCGCCCAACTGCGGGCACTGGACATCGTGCGCGAGATCAGCGGCGCCGAGGACGTCAACGTCCTGGGAGCCTGCGCCAGCGGGCTGACGACCGCGCTTATGCTGGGATACCTTGCCTCGTCCGGCCGCAGCGGCGTGCACGCGGCTGCGTTCATGATCACCATGATCGACACCAGCGAGCCCAGCCTGATCCAGGCACTGAGCACTGACCGGGTGCGCCGGCAGCTGAGCAAGGACGCGGCGGCGAAGCGGATCTACGACAAGACCATGGCGTCGAACTTCGCCTGGATGCGCCCGAACGACCTGGTCTTCAACTACGTGGTCAACAACTGGCTGATGGGCGATGACCCGCCGGCATTGGACATCCTGGCGTGGAACGCCGATTCGACGAACTCCGCCGCCGCCTTCGACCGCGACCTCATCGAGTTGTATGCCACCAACGCCGCCGCCACACCCGGCGCGCTGACGGTGCTGGACACCCCGATCGATCTGTCGACGGTGGACTGCGACAACTACATCGTGGCCGGAAAGACCGACCACATCACCCCCTGGAAGCCGTGCTATCTCACCAGTCATCTGCTCGGCGGCCCCAGCGAGGTGGTGGTGACCTCCACCGGGCACATCCAGACCATCGTGAACCCGCCCGGCAAGCCGCGCGCGAGCTATCACGTCGGCCCCGCGTCCGGCCCCGACGCCGACGCGTGGCTGGCCGGTGCGACCCGGCACGACGGCTCGTGGTGGCCGCACTGGGCGCAGTGGCTCACCGCGCGGTCGGGAGAACTGGTGCCGGCGCCCGAAAGCCTCGGCAGCCCTGACCATCCCGCCGGCGACCCCGCGCCCGGGCGTTACGTGCTCGAGAAGTAGCCGAACACCCTGATGAGGAGTAGCACCCGGGTCGCCAATGCCGCGTTCGCCACAAAGATCTGCTCGACCGAGGACGCGGCCACCACGATCGCCGACGGCGACAACATCGGCATGAGCGGCTTCACCGGAGGTTATCCAAAGGCGGTACCCGCCGCGTTGGTCGAGCGGATCGTCGAGTCGGCCGCCGCCGGTCGCCGAATGCGGGTCGGTGTGTGGACCGGCGCCTCCACCGCGCCGGAACTCGACGGGGCACTCGCCGACGTGGACGGCATCGAGCTGCGACTGCCCTACCAGTCCGATCCGGTCATCCGGGCCAAGATCAACTCGGGGCGGATGGAATACATCGACATCCACCTCTCGCAGGTGGCGCGAAGGGTCTGGGAGGCGGATCATCCTCTCCCGGTATGACAGCGGATTCCTTGGGGGCTTTTAGCGTGTTGCATCGCGATGGGCGGGGGTGGTATTGGACGGTGTGGCTACCTAAGCGTGTGCCGGGATGGAGCAAAGGCCTGAGTCCTACCACCGCTGAATCTCCGCGTCCGGCAGTTTCAGCCCGGCCTGGTACGTGGGCCGCGGACATGCAGCGCATCGTTGAACACCACGCGGTCACGCCTGCGTCGATAATTCGGCGTAGATCCTGCTCCGGTTTGTCAGTACTGCCGTAGAGGGTATCCGCGCAAGTCCACACAGGCGGACGCCCTCACGTTTCTCGCCGATAATCGCGGCGGGTACGGGTTGCCGTTGCCTTGGAGGCGCTGGGCATAGAACTTAAGAGTGGCATGAATTATCGGTAGCACGCTACGGCGCTGTTGCGGCTGAGTTGGGATCAGAGTGCGAGGATTGGTCATCGGCGCCATGACGTACGCTTTCGGCCATCGCACGTCGGATGTCCGCCTGGTCGCGCAGATTATTGGCTCGTAAGCGCTCCGCCTGGTCTTCGGCGCGCTGCAGTGGCTCGCGTTCACGCTTCGCAGCAGTGCCGCACGGCCGAGATGACGAACGCGAGCAGCGCTGCGAGCAAGGCAAAGACCGCGTAGCAGTTGGCGAACACGTAGTCCTTGCCGGTGACGACAACGGTCAAACCGAACACCACCGTCAGCAGCGACGCGCTGGTCGTCACGATGGTGGAGCCGCGGCCTTCCATCCTCGCGCGGCGGTCGTACTCGGCGGCCAGGAGGTCCTTGACCATCGCCTGGTAGACCTTCCCGGCGGGAGAAACGTGGTCAGGATCGGATGTCGCGGCGCTCAACGTGGTCGCCCTTGGCGCCTCTAACTTCCTCGAAGGTGAATCGGGGTGTCCAGGGCTGCGTTGCACTCACCTCGGTCGGTGGCGGTGGAGGCGGCGGCTGGTCGCTGTGGTCCTGGTTTTGCGTCATCACGACAGGGGAACTCAAAGTCCACCTTCAGGATCGGGATCAGGAACCCGAAATAGAAGAACAGCAGCAGCGGCTTGAACAGGTTGTGTAGGAAGTTCTGCAGGAACTCATGGAGCATTGATCTCTCCCTTGAACGACGCGGTCAAGGGCAGCACCGATGTGGGGCGAGGGCGTAAACGTCTCGGAAACGTTGGATTGCTAGAACCTGTGAATGTCCTTGGTAATTCGGCGAACCCGCGAGTTTGGCGCCGTACTGACCAGAGACCCCGTCAGGTCTGAAGTGTTGCGGGCCGCCCGCAAGGTGCTGCATGCCGATGCGAAGCGCCTTTGCGCGGTTACCCTTCCAGCCATGTGGGAGCTCGTCCCTGCAGCCGAACGGGATAGCTGCTATCTACGGAACCCCTCCACCGCGGGCCGCTACCATGTGCAGGTCGGTCCAGGACGTGTCGATCAACGACACCTGGTCAGCACTGCGGCTGCGCCCGGCCAAGGATGACCACCCATCCGACACTTCCACGGCTAAAAAGGACAGCAAGTGAGCCACAAGGACAACGACCAGACGTCCCAAGAGGACACCGGGGACATCACCTCCCCTTTCCGCGCCGACTTCCTCGGCGAGCTCGATGCTTCGGCCGCCGCCGCTGCCGAGGTGGAATTGGGGGGAGTCGAAGGGTTGCCCAGCGACTCGGCCGTGCTTGTCGTAAAGCGCGGCCCCAACGCCGGATCGCGGTTCCTGCTGGATCAGCCCGTCACATCCGCTGGCCGGCATCCCGGCAGCGACATCTTCCTCGACGGCGCCATCGTCAGCCGCCGGCACGCCGAGTTCCGAAGGGAAAACGGCGAATTCCAGATCGTTGACACCAGCAGCCTCAACGGCACCTATGTCAACCGTAAACCGGTGCAATCGGCGATGCTCGCCAACGGCGACGAGATCCAGATCGGCAAGTTCCGTCTGGTGTTCCTAACCAGGCCCACGACGGGTTGACACACAGCGCGTCCTGACGCTACGGCCCGATACTGCGAATACACTTCCTGGGTGGCAGGAGTCGTGCTCTCGTCCAATGGGCTTTTGCATTACCGCGATGTCTGGTGAAGTGCCACGCCACGATGCTGTGCGCTGACCATTCGTCTTCGGACTAGAGATTTGAGACAGCCTAGCCTGCCCGCTCCTGCGATGTATAACCGCAGGTCGCGGTGTCTTGAATCTTGTCTCACACGGCGTATCTGCTCTGACGGTGGGCAATGAGACAGTGGCCGGCATGACGGCGATCCTCGGCTACGCCCGCGTCAGCACCACCGGCCAAGAGCTCGACGCCCAGCTTGCGGCACTCACCGCCGCCGGCGTCGACGTCGACCGGGTGTTCACCGACAAACTCTCTCCGGGTCGGCCAAGACCGCCCGTCCGGACCTGACGGCGATGCTCGACTATGCCCGCGCCGGCGACACCGTGGTGGTCACAGCCATTGATCGGCTGGGCCGCTCGGTGGCTGAGGTCACCCGCACCATCGCCGATCTTGGTGAGCGCCGAATCCTGTTGCGCGCCATACGCGAAGGAATCGACACCGCTACGCCTACGGGGCGTGCGGTGGCGGCCATCATGGCCACCCTCGCCGAACTCGAGCTCGAACTCGGCCGCGAGCGCCGCGCAGCCTCTCGTGAATCGCGGCTGACGCGGAACCTGCCGGCCACCAAACCGCCCAAACTCAGTGCGGAACGCCAGGATCAACTGCGTCGGCTCGCGGCTACCGGAGAACCGGTGCGAGGGCTTGCCGACGCATTCGGGATCGGGCGGGCAACGGCATACCGGTACCTCTCGTCCCCACCCGGCGCTGCTGGACCGTAGTAAAAGCCGGTGGTGGGGGTTAGCCCCAGAAGATGCAGGTGGGGTCGCGGTCGATCTCGGCGAGGAGGTCTTCGATGCTCGGCGACGGCGCCAGCAACGGGTTTCATCGATCCCCGGCTTCCAGCCAGCTGGCCTGTACCGGAGCGGTCGGAAGCACGGTGCTTGGCACGACGTCGCATGGATGCAACTCGACTTGCTCGGCACCGATGAGGACGGCTGCCCACCAACGCCGATCATCTGACCGCCCGCCAGATCAATGCCAACCCCGACAAGTTGGCGTTGCTACGGACACGGCATGCGTTGCGGCTGCATCCGGCATGTTCCCGGATACGCATGACCGCGTTCCCGCGTCCATCGCGGCAGGCGACTGACCAGCGTCTACAGAGTTTTCATCCAGTCCCGGTTGTGGGCTAAGACGCCGTGTCCGCACCAGGTTCGGGCGCCGGTGATGCCCGTGAGTTCGGTGCGGTTCCAGCCGTAGCTGCGTTTGAGGTGGTTAATTCGGCCTTCGGATCCGGTTCGCCATTTGATTTTGTTGCGGAAGGCACGCCGATGTTCAAACTCGCGGCGCGCTGCGCCGGGTTTGCTTCGGCGTGGGATCGCCACACCGCCTGGCGGGACGGCGTGGTTATGCCACCGCTTAATCGCGCTGTCCGAACGAGGCCAGTAGTAGATCCAGGAGAGCCCAGCGAGCCTGGCGGGGCACGTCAAGGAGCCGGGCGACGAGGGCGACAAGCTCCGGATCATCGGCCATGGCCAAGTTGATTCTGGTGATGGCGTCGGTGGTCGACGGACACGGCAGCCTGTTGCGCGTCGTGGCCTCCCGCTCACGCTTCCGAGCGGTCTGGCGGATACCGGCGGCGTCTGCCCGGGCCGCGAGAACGAGCTTCTCGATCGCCGTTCCGGCAACTTCATCGATGGCTCGCGCCGTCCGCGCCCGCGGCAACCCGCCGCGCGCATTGGAGAGTTCGCTCAGGTGCCCAACGGAGACACCCGCACGGTGCGCCAGCTTCCTGAGGCCGCCGTCGCGCGCCACCACTGACGCCACGGTCTTCATGACCTGGCACCTTGCGTCGAGGAGGACGATGTTGGCGCGCAACTCCTCCAGGTCACGCGCGATGACCGGATCCAACGCCCAGGCAGCCTTCGCCAGCTCGCGCAGGAGGAATCCTGCGTCTTCGACGACTTCCCGATACGGGGATTTCGAGGGCAAGGCATCCCAGGCGCGAAGGACGCTGCGCGCAGCAGCCCGCGCTTCGGTGAATAAATGCCCATCCTGCTCATTCGGATCAAGGTCGCGGACAGAGACGGCGAGTTCGTCCAGCACCTGACGGAA
>DASPOT010000127.1:0-23109 GCA_035625875.1 Mycobacterium sp.
GCGCGTTGTTCGCTAGCTCTTCCGAGCCAAGGCAGCTAGCGCGCAGCCACCTCACATGTCCATGAAGCTATCAATTTCGCGGACCACCTCCTTCCTTGTGTACGGCCGACCGTACCCGCCCTCGTGCGAGCCCACAACAGAATTCACCGCCTCATCGGTCGCTGACGATCGCGGCGTCGACCAGTTCGGCGAATTCTGCGGCCATCGGCGAACGGGGCAGCCGTCGGCCGTCAAGGGTGTGCACGCGGGCGGCCAGGGTCATGCTTGACACCAACCAGATCCCTTGGGCGCCATAGAGATCAGCGATCCGCAGCGCGCGGTAGTCGCAGTCGTAGCCCTTAGCCCGGGCCACCTCGAAAAGGGCCTGTTGCGTGGTGCCCCGCAGGATCGGATACCACGGTGGCGGTGTCAGCAGGCACGGATTACCGTCCGCCCCTCCTTCAGTGTCGGTGGCGATCACCACCGTCGAGCGCGGGCCTTCCAGGATGTAGCCGTCCGAACTGACGAAGATCACGTCACCGGCGCCCTGCCGGGCGGCGTGCCGCAGAGCGGCCATATTGACCGCATAGGACAGTGTCTTGGCGCCGGCCAGCAGCCACGGCATTTCGTCGGCGCCGGCGGCGGGTAGTCCGCGGTCCAGGGTGATCGCGGCCACCCCGTCGCGGCGCGCTGTGGCGACCCGCTCCGGGAGAGGGTTAACCATCACGTAAGCCGTTGGCGCCGAACCGCTCTCCCGGCCGCGGCTGTAGATCAGTCGCATCGCGCCCTCGTCGGCGGTGCCCGCCGCCCACTGATGCACTGCCATGTCGATCGCGCGTCGCCACTTGGGCAGGTCCGGCTCGGGCAGGTCCATCAACTTGGCCGAGTGGATCAGCCGCTGCAGATGCGCCTCAACCAGACAGGCCCCGCCATCGCGGACCAGCAGCGTCTCGAAGACGCCGTCGCCGCGTACCACGGCGAGGTCGTCGGCGTGCAGCAGCGGCACGCCCGCCGTGAGTACCTCGCCGTCGAGCGTGACGACCACGCCCGTCTGGCCTGCCATGGACGAGAAGCCTAGTGGGAATCGATCAGCCCGGCGACGATGCGGGCATTCGGCCCGAGGAGGAGCCGGGCAATTCAGCACCGCCCGGCGACGATGCGGGCATTCGGCCCGAGGAGGAGCCGGGCAAGCCCAGTGGCGAGTCCGTAGAGTTGGTATGTGACCGCAGTTCCTGCCCCCGATCCCGACACGGGTGCGATCTGGCATTATGGCGATCCGCTGGGTGAGCAGCGCGCGGCCGAAACCGACGCCGTGCTCGTGGACCGTTCACACCGCGCCGTGCTCACTCTGACCGGCGCCGACCGGCAGACCTGGCTGCACAGCATCTCGACGCAACACGTGAGCGAACTCCCCGAAGGCGCCAGCACGCAGAACCTCAGCCTCGACGGGCAGGGCAGGGTCGAGGACCACTGGGTCCAGACAGAATTGGGCGGCACCACCTATCTCGATAGCGAACCCTGGCGGGGTGAGCCGCTGCTGGCTTACCTGCGCAAGATGGTGTTCTGGGCCGCGGTAACCCCTGACGCTGCCGACATGGCGGTGCTGTCGCTGCTGGGTCCGAGGCTGGCTGACCGGCGGTTGCTCGACGTGCTCGCCCTGGATGCCCTGCCCGCAGAATCGACGGCGGCGCCGCTAGCCAGCGGTGGCTTTGTGCGCCGGATGCCCAGTGCTCGGGCCGGCCAAATCGAACTGGACCTGTTGGTAGCGCGCGGCGAGTCCGCCGACTGGCAGCATCATTTGACGCAGGAGGGGGTGCGGCCGGCCGGGGTGTGGGCCTACGAGGCCCACCGGGTGGCCGCGCTGCGCCCGCGACTCGGTGTCGACACCGACGAACGCACAATTCCGCACGAAGTGGGGTGGATCGGCGGGCCGGGGGTAGGCGCCGTCCATCTCGACAAGGGTTGCTATCGCGGACAGGAGACCGTCGCACGGGTGCATAACCTGGGCAAACCGCCCCGGATGCTGGTGTTGTTGCACCTTGACGGCTCGGCGGAGCGGCCGTCGACGGGTGATGTGGTGCAGTCCAACGGTCGCGCGGTGGGGCGCCTCGGAACCGTTGTCGAGCACGTCGATTTGGGGCCTGTGGCATTGGCTCTGCTCAAACGCGGGCTGCCGGCCGATACCGCCCTAGTCACTGGCGGGGAGGCTGAGGTCGCTGCGGTGATCGACGCCGACTCCCTGCCGCCCGCCGACGTGGCCGGCGCTGGACGGCTGGCCGTCGACCGGCTACGAGGTGTCGCGCGATGACGATGACAATGGCGGGCAGGACGCACCCGACACACGACCGCGGGGCACGGTAAACTGTCGGCAGGACAATAAAGACACTGACAGATCGGAGCCGCCTACTCGTTAGGCCGCTCCGTTATTGCGCGAGGGGGTTCCCCCATGGGCCGCGGCCGGGCGAAGGCAAAGCAGACCAAGGTTGCTCGAGAGCTGAAATACAGCTCCCCGCAGACCGATTTCGAGCGGCTTCAGCGCGAGCTGTCAGGATCGGGTGCCGACGAATCCGACCGGTTGGATGGCGACGACCGGTTTTCGGACGACCCATGGGACGACGTAGAAGACTGGCGTCGCTGATCTCGGCTTGCCGTTAAAACCTCGGGTGTTGCCCGACGAGTTTGGCGCACGGTCCTTCTTTTCCGCCTTTGTTGACAGTTCCCAAGACCCAGCAGTCCAGGTGCCGGGCGGTCAAGATGGCCAGCGCGCGGTCGGTGTCCTCGGGAGCGACGACGGCGACCATGCCGACGCCCATGTTGAACGTTTTCTCCATCTCCGCCCGGGTGACACGGCCACGCTGTGCGATCATCGCGAACACCGGCGCGGGCGTCCATGTGCCGCGGTCGACCTCGGCCACCAGTCCGTGCGGGATGACGCGTTGCAGGTTGCCGGCCAGCCCGCCACCGGTGATGTGGCAGAACGTGCGGACATGGGTTTCGGCGGCCAACGCCAGACAGTCCTTGGCATAGATCCGGGTGGGCTCGAGTAACTCTTCACCCAAGGTGCGGCCGAACTCCTCCACATAACCCGCCAGGTTCATCCGGTCGATCTGCAACAGGACCGCGCGGGCCAGCGAGTATCCGTTCGAATGCAGACCGGACGAGCCCATCGCGATGATGACGTCGCCGGGTTTGACGCGCTCAGGCCCCAGGACATCGTCGGCCTCAATCACGCCGACCGCCGTGGCCGAGAGGTCATAGTGATCTGGCTCGATCAGACCCGGGTGTTCGGCGGTCTCGCCGCCGAGCAGCGCACAGCCCGTACGCATGCACCCGTCGGCGATCCCGGCGACGATCGCGCTGAGCCGTTCCGGCACGATCCGGCCCACGGCGATGTAGTCCAGCAGAAACAGCGGCTCAGCGCCGCAGACCACCAAGTCGTCGACCACCATCGCCACCAGGTCCAGGCCGACGGTGTCGTGCTTGTCCATCGCCTGAGCGACTGCCAGCTTGGTGCCCACCCCGTCGCTGGAAGCCGCCAAGATCGGTTCGCGGTAATCGCCGCGGAGCGCGAACAGCCCGGCGAATCCACCCAGCTTGCTGCGTACTTCGGGTCTGGTGGCCTTGGACGCGAGCGGCTTGAACAGTTCGACTGCGCGGTCACCAGCCTCAATATCCACCCCAGCCGACACGTAGGTGATGCCCTGATTGCCGGGGTGTTTTCCGGGGTCCGTCATCGCGATAAAGGTTACCGGGCGGCGCCCGCCGCCGTATCGGCTACCGGCGCCAGGCTGGTCGGGCTACGGGCGCCGCAACGCTTCTTCAGCAAGAGACGCCTCGCTGGCCGCAACATCGCAGGCGCCGGCTCCACGCGCGGCAGTGGCAAGCATCTGCTCGATGACGTTTTTGCCCAGCGCGGCCTCGCCGGGCAGCTCGATTGGGTACTTTCCGTCATAGCAGGCGGTGCATAGCCGTGAGGCGGGCTGTTCGGCCGCAGCGATCAGGCCCCGCAGCGAGATGTAGCCGAGCGTGTCGGCGCCAATCGCATGCCGAACGGGTTCGAGCATCTCGTCTTCGTCGTCGACAGCGTTGGCGATCAATTCGGCCGGTGACGGGAAGTCGATGCCGTAGAAGCAGGGCCACTTCACCGGTGGTGAGGCGATGCGCACGTGCACTTCGACCGCGCCGGCCTCACGCAGCATCCGCACCAGAGCGCGCTGGGTGTTGCCCCGGACGATCGAGTCGTCGACGACGATGAGCCGCTTGCCGCGGATGACCTCTTTGAGCGGGTTGAGCTTGAGCCGGATGCCGAGCTGGCGGATGGTCTGCGACGGCTGGATGAAGGTACGCCCAACGTAGGCGTTCTTCATCAGACCCTGCCCGTAGGGGATGCCGGATTCCTGCGCGTAGCCGACCGCGGCGGGGGTGCCCGATTCCGGCACGCCAATCACCAGGTCGGCATCGATCGGGCATTCGCGGGCCAGCCGTCGACCGATCTCGACCCGGGTGCCGTGCACCGACCGGCCGGCGATCGTGCTGTCGGGCCGCGCCAGGTAGACGTATTCGAAGACACAGCCCTTAGGCGTGGGGTTGGCAAAGCGGGTCGACCGCACGCCGTCGGCGTCGATCGCCAGCAGCTCGCCAGGTTCGATGTCGCGGACAAACGAGGCGCCGACGATATCTAGCGCGGCGGTTTCGGAGGCCACCACCCAGCCGCGGTCCAGCCGTCCCAGTGACAGCGGCCGTACCCCAAAGGGGTCGCGGCATGCGTACAGGGTGTTTTCGTCCATGAACGTCAGGCAGAACGCCCCGCGCACCGCCGGCAGCAGTTCCAGCGCCGCCTGCTCCAGGCTGGAATCGGCTGCACTGTGCGCCAGTAGCGCACCGAGGATGTCAGAGTCGGTGGTCGCCGTGCCGGGCACCCTAGGGTTGATCAACCCCGCGTCGCGGGCCCGGGTGACAAGGGCGGTGCTGTTCACCAGATTGCCGTTGTGCCCCAACGCCACCCCGGTGCCGGCCGCTGTGGTGTGGAACACAGGCTGGGCGTTCTCCCACGTCGTCTGGCCGGTAGTGGAGTAGCGGCAGTGGCCGATGGCGACGTGGCCCTGCATGGCCGCGAGCGTCTGCTCTTCGAACACTTGGCTGACCAGGCCGAGGTCCTTGAACACCAGCACCTGTGACCCGTCGGCAACCGCGATGCCAGCCGCTTCCTGGCCACGGTGCTGCAACGCGTACAAGCCGTAGTAGGTGAGCTTGGCGACTTCTTCGCCAGGGGCCCATACACCGAATACGCCGCATTCTTCGCGGGGCGGGTTCTCCTCGGGTAAGGGGTACTGGCCGGTCACAGTGGGGCGGCTCCCTGGGGCGCAGTTGGTGGCGTAACAGAGTCTACGGGGACGACGTTGGAGTCGCCGAATCCAGGAGGCGTGTTGCGCATCGGAAAACCACTCTGTTGCCCAACACCCAACTCAGCCCGACAACCTCACCAGCGGCAGCCAAGACTCAATCTCACCGGCCCGCGAGCCCGAGAGACTCAGCGCTCCAATGGCCTTCGCCTCCGCCAGCCGCAGCAGCCCGGTCGCCACCAGCAGCCAGGTTCGCGGATCGGTCTCGACGACATTGGGTGGCGTACCCCGGGTGTGTCTTGGCCCGGAAACACACTGCACCGCCACGAACGGCGGAATCCGGACCTCGACGCTGGCACCCGGCGCCAGCGACGCCAGCGTGCGGGCGGTGAGCCGAACAGCAGTCGCCAGATCGGCCCGGTCGGGGGCGGGCCGGGTGTCGTCGCGCAACCAGTCCGCGACCGCGAGCACGGCCCCGCGAGTCTCTGCCGGATCGGCCTTATACCGCGCGCCCATACCCTAGGGTCTCAAAATCATGGATCTGCGCCCACCGTATAAGATCACCGGGCTGGTGGCGCTACTGGTTCTGGCGCTGGTGATTGCGCTGGCGTATTTCCAGTTTCGCGGGGGTTTCACACCGAAGACCAAGTTGACGCTGCTGGCTTCTCGGGCGGGTTTGGTGACGGATCCGGGGGCAAGGTCATACAACGGGGTGCAGATCGGCTGGGTGGCCAGCCTCTCCGAGGTGGAGCATGACGGCAAGCCGGTCAGCCAAGCTGGTGCTCGATGTGGATCCCAAGTCCATCAAGCTGATTCCGAGCAATGGGGAGGCCGAATCAAGGCGACCACTGTGTTGTGCACTAACTATGTGTCGTTGACCTCGCCGAAAAACCCGACACCGCAACGCATCACGGCAGCCCACGTGATCGACGCGACGTCGGTGAGGACGGAGTTCAACACGTTGTTCCAGACCATCTCGTCGATCGCCGAGAAGGTGGACCCGGTCAAGGTGAACCTGACGCTGAGCGCGACCGCGCAGGCGTTGAACGGGTTGGGAGATAAGTCCGGTCAGTCGCTCGTCAACGGCATGACGTCAATCCGCAGATAGGCCAGATCCGCGATGATATTCAGCAGTTGGCGGCGCTCGGCGACACCTACGCCAACGCGTCACCGGATCTGTGGAATGCGCTTAACCATGCGGTGACCACGTCGCGCAAGCTCGACGCCCAGCTGCAGGATCTGGATGCGGCGTTGTTGTCAGCGGCGGGGTTGGGCAACACCGGCGCTGACGTGTTCGGCAGGAGTGGGCCGTATCTGGAGCGCCGGGGCCGCCGATTTGGCGCCCGCCACCCAGCTGCTCGACACCTACAGCCCCGAAATCTTCTGCGCCATCCGCAACTTTCACGACGTCCAACCCAAGATCCACGCTGTGGTGGGCGCCCGCAACGGGTACTCGCTGGGAACGGCGAGCGCTGGCGGCATAGTCGGCGCACTCAACTCCTACATCTATTCCGACAATTTGCCACGGGTGAACGCCAGGGGCGGACCTGGCAGGGCGCCTGGCTGCTGGCAGATGGCTTTGCACGCCGCCTGAAGGCGAAGCCCATGGGAAGACTCGCCACACCACGGGTGGCCGGCCGCCAAGGATTCCGCCATTGCGGCGAGCGCAGATTCCGGGGCCGCCGTACTGTAAGAAACATTTGTCGCCGTTGCCGGAGGTCGCTGGTGCAGGATGTGGCATTCGTCGCCGTGCTGGTCGGTCTCGCTGCGGTCGCCGTCGGCTTCGCAGTTGGATGTGACCGTTTGTTGGGTCCCGATGAGGCTGCGCTGTCGGACTCGGGCCGAAGACTGAACTCGAGTCGAGATGTCTTTTGACGATGTGACCGGAATCGTCGTTGCTGTCTTACTCGGCGGTTACCTCATCTACGGGCTGATCCGGCGCGGGAACGTGTAGGTGTCCGCGGCGAGTTGGGCGCAAATCGCGGCGGTGTTCGCGCTGCTTGTGATCAGCACCCCGGTGTTGGGCGGTTACCTGGCCAAGGTGTACCGCAACGAGAAGGCGCCCGGCGATCGGGTGTTTCTTCCCGTGGAACGGGTGGTGTATCGGCTGCTGCGCATCGACGCCCGGGGTGAGCAGCGTTGGATCGCCTACGTCGGCTCGGCGGTGGCGCTGACCGTCGTCGGGGTGCTGCTGAATTACCTGGTGTTCCGTATGCAGCATGTGCTGCCGGGCAACCCCGACCATTTCCGCGGTGTAAGCCCGCCGCTGGCATTCAACACCGCGATCAGCTTCGTGACCAACACCGACTGGCAGAACTACACCGGCGAATCCACGATGAGCCAGTTCAGTCAGATGTTCGCGCTGGTGGTTCATCAGTTCTTGTCCGCGGCCACCGGGATGGCGCTGGCAGCGGCGTTCATCCGCGGCGTGATCCGCACCAGGACAACGACATTGGGAAACTTCTGGGTGGACACGGTCCGATCTTTGGTGCGGGTGTTGGTGCCGCTGAGTTTCGTGTTCGCAATCGTGCTGCTCGCAGGCGGGGTGATCGACAACTTCCACCCGATCCAGGTCGTGCCGACGATCTCGTCGGTGAGCACACACTCCACCGGCGCCACCGCCCAGCAAAGCATTCCGGGCGGCCCGGTGGCAAGCATGGTGCCGATCGAGATGATCGGCGACAACGGCGGCGGCTATTTCGGCGCCAACATGGCCCACCCGTTCCAGAATCCCAACCCCGTCATCAACGTGCTAACCATCTGGCTGGCCGCCGCCATTCCGTTCGCGTTCCCGTGGGCATACGGCCGGATGATCGGATCCATGCGCCAGGCCACGGTGTTGATTGTGGCCATGGCCACCTTGTACGCGGCGTCGGTGGTGGCGGTGGCGGCTCTGGAATCCCATGGCAACTCCCATCTCGCGCACCTGGGGGTCGCCCAGGATGCGACCGGGACCAATCCGGGCGGCAACCTGGAAGGTAAGGATCTTCGGCTGGGGGCGGTCGGTTCGGCGTTGAACGTCGTCAACATGACGGCCACCTCCACCGGAGGGGTGAACTCCGCCATGGAGAGCTACACCCCACTGGGCGGCGGCCTCCCGTTGTCGGACATGATGCTCGGTGAGGTCATTCCCGGCGGCACCGGCACCGGCCTGTACGGCATGTTGATCTTCGTGCTGATCACCGCGTTCATCGCCGGGCTGATGGTCGGACGTACCCCGATGTATCTGGGTAAACGTTTGCTGGCCGGGGACATGACGCTGGCGGCGATCTACATCCTGGTGCTGCCGGTCACCGTGTTGAGCTTCGCCGGGATCTCGCTGCTGCTGCCGTCGGCCGCCCACCAGATATCGGCGACTGGGCCGCACGCAGTAACCGAGGCTGTCTACGCCTACACCTCGACCGCCCACAACAACGGCTCGGCGTTCGCCGGGCTGGCAGGCAACACGCGCTGGTACAACACGACGCTGGGGCTGGCCATGTGGGTCGGGCGGTTCTTTGAGATCGTGCCCGCGCTGGCGTTGGCCGGCTCGCTGGCCCGCAAACGCACCTACTCGGTCACCGCCGGAACCCTGCGCACCGACACACCGCTGTTCACCGCACTACTCGCCGCGATCGTCATAATCCTGGTCGGCCTGACCTACTTTCCGGTGCTGGCCCTCGGGCCGCTGGCCGAACACTTCTCCGGGCACTTCGGGGTGTGAATGACGACGACACAGACCGCTGTCCCACCCGGGCGGCACATGGGCCGCGAAACCCGACAGCTGCGCGAGTTGTCGATCCTCGATCCCCGGATTGTGCGCAAAGCCCTCGCCGACGCGGTGCGCAAACTCGATCCGCGAATCATGGTGCACAAGCCGGTGATGTTCGTGGTCTATATCGGCAGTATCTGGACCACGCTCCTGTTTGTGCGCGACGCGCCAAGGTCCAGTGCGGCCGACAACGTGTTCACCGGTCTGGTGGTGCTGTTCCTGTGGTTCACGGTGCTGTTCGGCAACTTCGCCGACGCCATGGCCGAAGGCCGCGGCAAGGCGCACGCCGACACGTTGCGGCGAGCGCGGCAGGAAACGGTCGCCCACGTGCTGCAGCCCGACGGCACGGTGGTCGACACGCCGTCCCGTGAGCTGAAAGTTGGCGACAAGTGCGTCGTTGTCGCCGGGCAGGCCATTCCCGGCGATGGCGAGGTCATCGACGGCATGGCGATGGTCGACGAATCCGCCATCACCGGCGAGTCGGCTCCCGTGGTGCGGGAGTCCGGTGGCGACCGTTCTGCGGTGACCGGCGGCACCGTCGTGCTGTCGGACCGCATCGTCGTCAAGATCACCTCCCCGCCGGGGCAAACCTTTCTGGACCGCATGATCGCGTTGGTGGAGGGCGCGAACCGGCAACGCACCCAAAACGAGCTGGCCCTCACCGTGGTGCTGGTCAGCCTCACGTTCATCTTTCTGGTCGCGGTCAGCACCTTTCAGCTGGTTGCGATCTTCTCGGGGGTCAAGCAGCCGATCGTGTTGCTGGTCGCCCTGCTGGTGCTGTTGTCACCCACCACGATCGGAGCCCTGATCTCGGCGATCGGCATCGCCGGCATGGATCGCATGATCCGCCACAATGTGCTGGCCATGTCGGGAAGGGCGGTCGAAGCAGCCGGCGACGTGACAACCTTGCTGCTCGACAAGACCGGCACCATAACGTTCGGCAACCGGATGGCCACCGAGTTCCTTCCGGTCGGCGACACCGACGAACACACCCTCGCCGAGGCTGCGCACCTATCGTCGCTGGCCGACGAAACCCCCGAGGGCCGCTCCATTGTGCAGTTTGCTCAACACCACTACGGCTGCCAGCCGCGCGAACTTTCTGGCGCCACGCTGGTGGCGTTCAGCGCCAAGACCAAGATGTCCGGCATCGACTGGCAGGACCGCAAGGTCCGCAAGGGCGCGGTGGCGGCGGTGAGCGACTGGGTGCGTGCCAACGGCGGCACGGTGCCCCCGGATATGGACGGCATCGTGGAGCACATCACCGGCGGCGGCGGCACCCCGTTGGCTGTTGCGGACGGGGTCACCATGTTAGGGGTCATTCACCTCAAAGACACCGTCAAACCCGGCATTTCGCAGCGCCTCGCTGCCATGCGCCCGTTCGGCATCCGCACGGTGATGGTGACCGGCGACAACCCCGCCACGGCTGCGGCCATCGCCGCCGAGGCCGGTGTCGACGAGTTCATCGCCGAAGCCACCCCGGAAAACAAAATGGACCGGATCCGCGCCGAACAGGCCGGCGGCGACCTCGTCGCGATGACCGGCGACGGCACCAACGACGCCCCGGCGCTGGCGTTGGCCGATGTCGGGGTGGCCATGAACACCGGCACCCAGGCCGCCAAGGAGGCCGGCAATCTCGTCGACCTGGACAGCGATCCGACCAAGCTGATGGAAATCGTCGAGGTCGGCAAACAGCTGCTCATCACCCGCGGGGCGCTGACGACGTTCTCCGTCTGCAACGATGTCGCGAAATACTTTGTGGCCATCCCGGCGATGGTGCACGCCGTCTTTCCGGAGTTGGCGGCGATCGACATCCTCAACCTGCGCAACCCGCACACCGCGATCCTGTCCGCGGTGATCTTCAACGCGATCATCATCATGCTGATGATCCCGCTCGCGCTGCGCGGTGTTCGGGTCAAAGCGAAGGGGGCCACTGCGATGCTGCGCCGCAACGTGCTGATCTACGGAGTGGGCGGGCTGATCACCCCGTTCGTGCTGATCAAACTCATCGACATCGCCATCGTCGGGCCGCTGGGGGTGCACTAATGCTGCGCCGCCAACTCCTACCGGCTGTCATGCTCATGGTGGCGGCCAGTCTCGTCCTCGGCATCGCCTACCCGCTGGCCACCTACGGCGTCGGCCAACTCGCCTTCCGCCAGCAGGCGGATGGCTCCCTGATCAGCCGCGACGGCCGGGTCGTCGGCTCAAGGCTGCTGGGTCAATCGTTCTCCGACCCCACCGGTAACCCGTTGCCGCAGTACTTTCAGCCCCGACCCTCCGCGGCGGGAAGCGGCTACGACGCCACAGCCAGCGGCGCCAGCAACCTCGGCCCCAGTGATCCGAGACTGCTGGCCACGGTCAACGAGCGAACCGCCGCCTACCGCGCGTTCAACAACCTGCCCGCCAACCAACCGGTCCCCGTCGACGCGGTGACATCGTCCGGTTCGGGTCTGGACCCGGACATCTCGGTGGCCAACGCCGATCTGCAGACGCCCCGGGTAGCCGCCGCACGGCATCTCCCGGTGGACGCGGTGACGGCGCTCGTGCGAGATCACATCACCGGACGTGCGCTGGGTTTCCTCGGTGAAACACGGGTTAATGTCGTCGAGCTCAATCTTGCGCTCGATGAACGGCATCCTTGAGCGGCCGGTTTCCGCTCAGCGCTGTGCGGCGGCCGCGGCCACGCTGACGATCACGACAAGGGCGCCGTCCGGACCGGTTTCCGTCCGAAGCGAACCGTCGATCGCCTCCAGCAGATCACTGGCCACTTCGACCGCAAAGGCGCCATCGGCGTGCCCGGGCTGGGCGGCACCACCGTTAGGCGAGGGTCCGGCTTGGAAGCGGATCTCGACCCGACCGTCGCGCAGCACCGCAGCAACGGTCGGCGCGCGTTCTGCTCCGCTGAGCCGGATCACGTGAGCGGCCAACGCGGTCACGACCCGAGTGAGCACCGCCGCGTCGGACACGACGTTGGGCAGGTCTGGCGGGACCACGACATTTATCGCATGGTGACCGGGACCCAGCTCGTCGAGGGCGGCAGCCACCACTTCGGCGACATCGACCTGGCGCATACGCACGTCGAGCGCCCCGGCCCGGGCCCTGGCCAGATACTCCAACTGGCTTGCCAACACGCCGATCCGATCAACCGCCCGTTCAACGGTGTCGATCGGCGCGACATCCCGCGCTGCAGCTGGCGCCGCGCGCAACGCCGCGACCGCGCGCTTGGCGGAAGCAACACCACCCGCGAGGGCACGACCGGCCGCAGCGGCCAGCGCGGTGCGCCTGCGCTCGCTCTCGGCTTCCTGTTCGGCGCCGACGGCCCGTTGGCTGAGCCTGCGCTGACGCATATTCTGGGTGATCTGGGCCGCGCACGCGGTGAAGATCTCCACGTCAGCCGGCGACAGCGCCGCGCCGCGTCCGGCCAGCATCGATGAGGGGTCGAGCTCAGCCTGCACCGTCGCCTGCTCGGGCCGCTCAGGAGGCCGGTTCCCGCTGCTGGCGGTGACGACCCAATCACCGCCGATCGGTGGCGCTCCGGTCGCACGTTCCAGCACGCTCAGCCCATCAAGCCCGAAGGTCTCGCGCACCAACTCCAGCACCCGGGGAAGCTCACCTTCGCCACGCAGCAGCACCTCAGCCATTGACGTCAAGACTGCAGCCTCTGCGCTCGAGCGCGCAGCAAGCCGTTGGCGTCGTGCACCGACTTCGACGGTCCAGCTCACTGCCACCGCTGTCGCCAAATAGACCGCCAAAGCTACCGCGTCGTTGGCGATCGCCAACCGGAATGAATACAGCGGCTCGGTCAGAAAGTAATCCGCTGCTGCCACCGAGATGATCGCGGCCGCCAGCGCCGGATACCACCCTCCCACTGCGGCAATCAGGACAATCATCAGCAGATACACCAGCAAATCACTGGACAGGCCCAGTCGAGACCGCGTCAGCGCCAACGCGACGGTCACCGCCGGCAACAACACCACCATCAGCGCCACCGCTTGCAGGCGGCGGCGAGGGCTGACACCGCTCAGCTGCGGAAGCCGCAGGGCAAACCGTGCCGGCGTTTCGTCGGTCACCACGTGTACGTCCAGCGCGGTGCCCAGGCGAAACAGCCGACGAGCCACCACTTCCCGCCCGCCCAACAACCACCGCCAGACGGCGGAACGGCTGGCGCCCACGATCAGTTGGGTGGCGTTTTCGTGCCGCGCGAACTGCGCCAACGCGCTGCTGACGTCGGCGCCCACCACCTGATGCCAACTGCCACCCAAGCCTTCGACTAGGGCACGCAAGGTGGCCAACACGGCCGGGTCAGCCCCCAGGCGGCCGTCACTGCGCGCGACGTAGACAGCCATGAGGTCGCTGCCCGGTGTGCGCGCGGCCAACCGCGCGGCCCGCCGGATCAGCGCGTCACTTTCCGGGCCACCGGAAACGCCCACGACGACGCGCTCCCGAGCCTCCCACCCGGCGGTGATGCCGTGCTCGCTGCGGTACCGCTGCAAACCCTCGTCGACCCGGTCGGCCACCCACAGCAGCGCCAATTCCCGCAGCCCGGTGAGATTGCCCGGACGAAAATAGTGCGAGAGCGCGGCGTCGATGCGATCAGGCGGGTAGATCTCACCGGCAACCATGCGCCGCCGCAGCGCCTCCGGCGACAAGTCCACCAGCTCCAGCTCGTCGGCCTGCCGGGCCACCGCGTCGGGCACCGTTTCGCGCTGCCGCACACCGGTCATCTGCGTCAGCACGGTGCCCAACGACTCCAGGTGCTGAATGTTCAACGTCGTCAGCACATCGATACCGGCGTCGAGCAACTCCTGAACGTCCTGCCAGCGTTTGGGATTGCGCGAACCGGGGGCGTTGGTGTGGGCCAGTTCGTCGACCAGCGCCAGCTGCGGGTGGCGGGCCAGCACCGCATCCACATCCATCTCCGGCAACAGCCCGCCCCGATACAGAACGTATCGCCGCGGCACCACCTCCAGCCCCTCCACCAGCGCCCGAGTCGCGCGCCGACCGTGCGGTTCGATGAACCCGATCACGCAGTCGACGCCTTGCGCCCGCTGTCGATGGCCTTCCAGCAACATCTCGTAGGTCTTGCCGACCCCAGGGGCGGCACCCAAATACACCCGGAGCCGGCCCCGTGCCATCAGCAGGCAATCCGCCGGGTTGCGTCGCCGTGACCGCACATGCGCATCAGCGTAAACCGGCTGGCGGCGGCGGTGGTGAGCTCCGCCGAGCCGTCGGGGCGCTACGCAATGAACCGCCCCCGGGACCGCCGCTGGATCGTCAGCACGGCCGCCGCGGCGGTCTCGTTGATCATCAGGTGTGCCAGCATCGGCGCCACCAGGCTGCCGGAACGGTCGGCGAACCAACCGAACAACCAGCCCGCGATACCGGTGGCCAGCACGGTAGCCGCCACCGGCTCACCATTAGCGCGTGCGTCTGCGATGTGGGAGAGCCCGAAAGCGGCGGCCTGCAACATCCGCCCCGCTGTCGGGCCGAAGGCAGCGGTTCCGGCGGTGGCCAGTGCGCCGCGGAATGCGGTTTCCTCGGCCCACACCGTGCCAAGCGGTATCTGCAACGCCAGCCAAACCGGTGCCGACGTCGACAGCTCCCGGGCGGACATCGAGAGCCGCACCCTGCGCACCGATGTAGTCGCCGCGACCACGGTCGCCGCCACCGCTGCGGCCGCTGACCCCAGCCGCAACCCCGCCCACAGCCGCGGCGGAGTCAGCCCCAGCGGCGCGCGGGTGACCAGCACCAGCAGCCCACCCAAACCGGCCTGCACCGGTACCCGCCACGATGCTGGCACCCGTGGACCGGCAAAGCTCCAGCCGACCAGCGCCGAGGCTAGCGCCAGCGTCGAAACCCGGCGAAAAGTAATGTCGCGCATCAATACTCAGGCCCGTCAGCACCCTTGGACTGTTTCAGCGCGGCACGCGTGCGCTCGGTGTCAGCGGCCGTCCAGCCGTCCGGTGGCACCACCGCGGCCCACCCGTCTAAGACCATGTCGCGGTAATTGTGGCCATGCCCGCCAGGCGCCCCGATCGCATTCGTCAGATCGGCGCTGACCTGCCAGAACGTCACGATCGGATACCAGCGCATCGATGCGGTGCGGTCCTGGCCAGGAGCTTCGACGAGCCAGTCCGGCCGGCTGAACAACAGATCGGGTGACCACCAGACGACCGGGTCGGACGGATGCTGCAGAAACAGCACCCGCGTACCCTCCCAGGGTCGCGCTGCGACCCGCGTGATGTCCGCGGGATCGACGGCCTCAGAGAACCGCACGGTTCGCCCGTTGTCGTAGCGCGGCTGTACCTCTGTGGTGCCCGGGTCGCGCCGCACGATCAGCGCATGCCAGAGCGGACTGGCCTGTGGTGGACCCGCCCATAGCACCGCGTCGAAACCCATCTTGCTGATATCGGGCAGAAACCCGAAAGCGGCCTGCCCGGCCATCGAACCGAGGCTTTCCCCGTAGAGCACCAACTTGGGACGGTGATCCGGCGGCTGCTGTTGCCAGCGGTCGTGGATGGTGTCGATCAGCATCCGCCCGGAATCCATCGACTTCTGCCGGTCGGCCAGAAATGAGATCCAGCTCGGCAGATACGAGTACTGCACACCGGCGATCGCGGTGTCGCCGTTGTACATCATTTCCAGCGAACGCGCCGGCACCGGGTCGATCCAGCCGGTGCCGGTAGTCGGGAAGATGACCAGCAGCTTTCGATTGAAGGCGCCGGTGCGCTCGAGTTCTCCCACAAGCACTTGCATCCGGGCGTGGTCGTCGTCGGCGGTCTGTAGTCCCGCATACACCCGGATCGGCTCCTTGGCGGGTCGCCCGTTGAGCCGGGTGAGTTCGGCAGCGTGCGGACCGGTGGCGACGAAATTGCGGCCCTGAAAGCCTAGTGTGTCCCACGGTGCCAATGACCTTGGGCTGCCGGACTTTTCGGGCAACAACGGTTGGGACAGACCAACGCGCGTGGTGGTGTTCTGCGGCTCGGAGGCGGCGTTCGCCCCGGCGAAGAAACCGCGGATGAGAACGCCGTTGATCAGGGTGATCAGCAGCACCACGACAATCGCGGTGCCGATGAACAACGCCACCTCGTCGTGTAGATGCCACCGCCTGATCAGCATCCCGGCCAGCAGCTTGACAGCGTCGATGAGCACCCGGGTTGCGCTCACCAGCAGGCCGCCGACGACGACGGCGATAATTAGCGTGCGCATATAACCCAGCGTCGCCGGGCCCTCGACGCCCATCAGCGCCGACACCTGCCGCTGCCAGGAAGCGGCCGGGATGAGCATCAGCACAGACGCCGCCAACGAGAGTCCGATGACGGCCGCCTTCATCCAGAACAGCACTCGCGCCGGCGGCGGCCACCAGCGGGCGCCGCGCAGCACGACGCGGTATACTGCCCTGCCGATCACCACGCCCAGGCCGTAACCGAAGGCGGCGTTGATGCCACCGATCAGCCCCTGGAACAACCAGTCTCGGGGCAGCAGCGACGGCGTCAACGATAGGCAGAAGAACAGCGCGCCGAACGCTACCCCGACGAATTTCAACCGCAGCAGGCTCCACGCCCACACCAGCAGCCGATGCCGACCGCGGGCCCGGGCAGGATAGATGACCGGCTCTCCGGTGGCGTCGTGCACAGGGGTGCTCATGCCCAGCTCATCCGAAAAGTCGTGGCAGCACTCCTTCGGATGTGCTGCGCAGTTCTGCCAGGGATACGGTGAACAGACCCTGAACCTCGACCGCGTCCGACCCCTGATCGACGACGCCGATGCGGGTCGCCGGCAGCCCCTGCGCCTCGCACATTGCACGGAACCGGCTCTCCTCGGTGCGTGGCACGGCCACCAGCACCCGGCCCGCCGATTCGGAAAAGAGAAATGTGAACGGGCCTGTGCCTGATTCAAAGCCCTCGGGAAGCACTATGCGGCAACCGGTTTCGCCTGCGAGCGCCGACTCTACGACCGCCAGCGCAAGCCCGCCTTCGGACAGGTCGTGCGCCGCGGACACCAGCCCGTCACGCGAAGCCGCGCACAGCACGTCGGCCAGTAACCGTTCGCGGGCCAGGTCGACCGCGGGCGGCAGCCCGCCCAGATGGTCCGCGGTCACCTGCGCCCATACCGAACCGTCGAATTCGTCGCGGGTGTCGCCCAACAACATCAACGTCTCCCCCGGCTCGGTGCCCAACCCAGTGGGGATGCGCCGGGTGACTTCGTCGATGACACCCAGCACCCCGACCACCGGCGTGGGCAGAATCGCCGTCGACCCCGTTTGGTTGTAGAAGCTGACGTTGCCACCGGTCACCGGAATCCCCAGGGCCGCACAGCCATCGGCCAGGCCGCGCACCGCCTGCGCGAACTGCCACATCACCGTGGGATCTTCCGGCGAGCCGAAATTGAGGCAGTTGGTCACCGCGACCGGGGTGGCGCCCGTGACGGCGACGTTGCGGTATGCCTCGGCCAGCGCGAGCTGGGCACCGGCGTAGGGATCCAGAAGCGTGTAGCGGCCCGACCCGTCGGTCGACACCGCGACGCCGCGGCCGGTGGACTCGTCGACGCGCAGCATGCCGCCGTCGGCGTGCTCGGCCAGCACCGTGTTGCCGCGCACGTACCGGTCGTACTGCTCGGTGATGAATGCGCGGCTGCACAGGTGCGGACTGCCAAGCAGCGCAAGCAATGTCGCGCGCAGCTCGTCGCCGGTGGCCGGGCGCGGCAGCGTGGTCGAGCGGTCAGCGTTCAACACGTCCTGCGACTCGGGGCGGGCGACCGGTCGCTGGTACACCGGTCCCTCATGAGCCACCGTGCGCGGCGGCACGTCGACAACCGTCTCGCCGTGCCAGGTGATCCGTAACCGGTCACCGTCGGTGACTTCGCCGATCACGGTGGCCAGCACCTCCCATTTGCGGCACACCGCCCGGAAGGCGTCCACGTTCTCCGGGGCGACCACCGCGCACATCCGCTCTTGCGACTCGCTGCAGAGCACCTCCGCGGGCGTCATGTCCTTCGCGCGCAGCGGGACAGTGTCCAGTGCTATCGCCATGCCGCCATCACCAGCCGACGCCAATTCCGATGTGGCACACGCTAATCCGGCTCCACCGAGATCCTGGATGCCGATCACCAGGTCGGCCGCGTACAGCTCCAGGCAGCACTCGATGAGCACCTTCTCCATGAAGGGGTCGCCGACTTGAACAGACGGCAGTTTCCTGCGGGATCCGCCCGTCGATCCGTCGCCGTCAAAGGTGTCCGACGCCAGCACCGACACCCCGCCGATGCCGTCCAGCCCGGTCCGTGCACCGAAAAGGATGATCTTGTTCCCGGCGCCGGAGGCGAACGCCAGGTGCAGGTCCTCCTGGCGCAGCACGCCGACACACAACGCGTTGACCAACGGGTTACCCGCGTAGCAGGGATCGAAGACGGTCTCGCCGCCGATGTTGGGCAGACCCAACGAGTTTCCGTAGCCGCCGATGCCGCGCACCACGCCGTCGAACACGCGGCGGGTATCCGGGGCCTCGGCCGCGCCGAAGCGAAGTTGGTCCATCACAGCGACCGGTCGCGCGCCCATGGCCATGATGTCGCGGACGATACCGCCGACACCGGTGGCCGCACCTTGGTACGGCTCGACGTAAGACGGGTGGTTGTGCGACTCCACCTTGAACGTGACCGCCCAGCCGTCGCCGATGCCGACGACGCCGGCGTTCTGCCCCATGCCGGCCAGCATGCCGGCGCGCATTTCATCAGTGGTGGTCTCGCCGAAGTAGCGCAGGTGAACTTTCGACGACTTGTAGGAGCAGTGCTCGCTCCACATCACCGAGTACATGGCCAGCTCGGCGTCAGTCGGCCGACGGCCCAGGATCTCGCGGACCCGCTGATATTCGTCGTCTTTGAGACCCAGCTCGCGAAACGGCTGCGGTTGGTCAGGGGTGGCCGCGGCCCGCTCGACGGTATCGACCGCGTGAGTGAGCCCGGACGTCACGGACACAGTCTAGATTCCGGCGCCTACAGGGGCGTCTGGACGCAGCGATGGACGTTTGCATCTGTGCGGGATGGGCAGCCTAGTCCGGCGACCCCTCACTTCGGCGACAAAAACGCCTGCAGCGCCGCCGAGTAGGCGGCGACATCAGCGGCGCCCATCAGCTCACGCGCCGAGTGCATGGCGAGCTGGGGAGCACCGACGTCGACGGTGGGGATGCCGGTCCGCGCCGACGTCATCGGACCGATCGTCGACCCACACGGTAGGTCGGCGCGGTGTTCGTAGCGTTGCAACGCCACCCCGGCCTGCTGGCAGGCCAGCGCGAAGGCCGCGGCGGTGCGACCGTCGGTGGCGTATCGCAGGTTGGGCTGCACCTTGAGCACCGGACCCGCGTTGATCGCGATCAGGTGGCCGGGCTCGTGCCGGTCCGGGTAGTTCGGGTGGGTGGCGTGCGCCATGTCCGCCGAAGCCACCATGGATCCCGGCAGCCGACGCAGAAAATCCGCCCGACCGCCCCCGGCGGCCAGCACGATCCGTTCCAGCACGGTCTGCAGCAGCTCGGACTGGGCACCGTGATCGGAGAGGGAACCGACCTCCTCGTGGTCGAAGAGTGCCAGCACCGGCACGTATCGGTGTGGTTCCGCGGCCAGGAATGCTTCCAGCCCCGCATAGCAGGAGACCTGGTTGTCCAGCCGGGGCCCGCTGATGAACTCATTGTCGACCCCCGACAGCGTCGAGGGGGTCAGGTCGTGGGTCATCAGATCGGCGCCGAGCAGATCATCGACGTCGACGCCGGCCCGCTCGGCGACGTAGGCGAGAAACGAGCGGGTCGCCTCGCCGGCGCCCCACACCGCGTTGACGTGGCGCTGCGGATCCAGGGTGACCGATTTGCGGTCCTCGGCCAAGTGGATGGCCAGCTGCGGCACCCGCAGGATCGGTTTGTCGATGCGGACCAATCGGTGCTCGACCTCGGCCCCGTCGCACACCGACAGCCGGCCGCTGACGCCCAGATCGCGGTCCAGCCACGAGTTCAGCCAGGCATCTCCATAGGGCTGCAGCGCCACCACCTGCCATCCGGCGACCTGCCGGTCGGGATGCTGTTTGACGCGCAGGTTGGGGCTGTCGGTGTGAGCGCCGATGACGCGAAACGGCCGACCCGGATCGTCGGCAAAATCACCCCCGCTGTCCCACGCCACGAGCGAGCCCGCCCGCACGATGAAGAACCTGCCGGCGTGCGGCCACACGTCCGCCTCGGTCAGCTCGGTGTACCCGGCAGCGCGCAGCATGGCCGCCACTGTGGCACAGACGTGGAACGGCGACGGGGACGCGTCGATGAATTCACACAGGCCGTGGGCTGTGGCCGTCATGTACCCATGTTTATCACCATGTGCTGGCGGGGACAGTAGGGTCGTGCCTGTGCCCGCCGTGCTGCCGCAACCGATTCTGGCGCCGTTGACCCCGGCCGCGATCTTCCTGGTGGCCACCATCGACGACGACGGCGAGGCGACCGTGCACGACGCGCTGCCCGAGATCTCCGGGCTGGTACGTGCGATCGGATTCCGTGACCCGACGAAACATTTGTCGGTGGTCGCCTCGATCGGCTCCGACGCCTGGGACCGGTTGTTCTCCGGACCGAGGCCCGCCGGGCTGCATCCCTTCGTCGAGCTGCAAGGCCCGCGGCACACCGCGCCGGCCACACCCGGCGACCTGTTGCTCCACATTCGCGCCGAGACCATGGACGTCTGCTTCGAGCTGGCCAACCGCATCCTCAAGACGATGGCCGGCGCGGTGACCGTCGTCGACGAGGTGCATGGCTTCCGGTTCTTCGACAATCGCGACCTGCTCGGCTTTGTCGACGGCACCGAGAACCCGGACGGACCGCTGGCCGTGAGCGCGACCCAAGTCGGTGATGAGGATCCCGACTTCGCCGGCTCGTGCTATGTGCACGTGCAGAAGTACATGCACGATATGGCGGCGTGGGACTCGCTGTCGATCACCGAGCAAGAGCGGGTGATCGGCCGCACCAAGCTGGAAGACATCGAGCTCGACGACGACGAAAAACCGGACAACTCGCACATCGCGCTCAACGTCGTCACCGACGACGAGGGCACCGAGCTGAAGATTGTGCGGCACAACATGCCGTTCGGGGAGGTCGGCAAGGGCGAGTTCGGCACCTATTTCATCGGCTATTCGCGCACACCCGAGGTAACAGAACAGATGCTGCGCAACATGTTCCTCGGCGATCCGCCCGGCAACACCGACCGCGTCCTGGACTTCTCCACCGCCGTCACCGGCGGACTGTTCTTTTCCCCCACCGTCGATTTCCTCGACGATCCGCCGCTGCTGCCGGATAAGCAGGTGACGGCTGCGGCAACCGATCTCACGCGCGACGACGGTTCACTGGCGATCGGCAGTCTGAAAGGAACCTCCCCATGAACAACCTCTACCGCGATCTGGCGCCGATCACCGAAGCCGCTTGGGCCGAAATCGAATTGGAGGCGACGCGAACCTTCAAGCGCCACATCGCCGGGCGCCGGGTGGTCGACGTCAGCGCACCGGGCGGACCGGTCACCGCGGCGGTCAGCACCGGCCGGCTTATCGACGTGAAGGCACCGACGGATGGCGTGGTCGCGCACCTACGGGCAAGCAAACCCCTTGTCCGGCTGCGGGTTCCGTTCACGCTGTCACGATCAGAGATCGACGACGTTGAGCGCGGTTCGAAGGATTCCGACTGGGAACCGGTCAAGCGGGCTGCCAAGAAGCTGGCGTTCGTCGAAGACCGGACCATCTTCGAGGGCTATTCGGCAGCGTCGATCGAGGGTATCCGAAGCGCCAGCTCCAACACGGCGCTGAAACTGCCCAAAGACCCCAGCGAGATTCCCGACGTAATCAGCCAGGCGCTGTCCAGCCTGCGGCTGGCGGGAGTGGACGGCCCGTATTCGGTGCTGCTGTCGGCAGACGCCTACACCAAGGTCAGCGAGACCACCGAACACGGCTATCCGATCCGTGAGCATATAAACCGGGTGATCGACGGGGATATCATCTGGGCCCCCGCCATCGACGGCGCCTTCGTGCTGACCACCCGCGGCGGCGACTTCGACCTGCAGCTGGGCACCGATGTCGCGATCGGTTACCTCAGCCACGACGCCGACGCCGTCCAACTCTACCTGCAGGAGACGCTGACGTTCCTGTGCTACACCGCAGAAGCGTCGGTCGCGTTGAGCGCATAACCTCGCGCGGTAGCCCGGAGCTCACCCGGAACACTGCCGGGTAGCAAGTTCCCTGCTGGAGAGCCATTTCCGCGCGTTCCACGGCACCGATAGCGACGTGACGTGCCGCGCGGTGTTAAGCCGTTGGACCATTGATGGCTTGCGGAGGGCCGTCTTTCATGATCATTACGATCGGGAAGTGCGCCCACTCGTAGGTGCCTCGTCTGTGATCTCAACGACATCGGCCAAGAATCCGCGGTTCATGAAGAATGTGTGGGGTGATTTCGAATCCGGGAAGCGTTAACCGCAACCAGCCGATCCCGCCGTCCACGTCCAGCGCCACCACCGCAACGGCAGGACAGCCCGGCAGTCGAACCGGCTCCGTCCGAGCATCATCCAATCGAGGCTGAGCTGCCAGGCACCGAGCGCGGTTATGACGAGCGCTCCGATGGCCAGCACGAGATTGTCGCGCCAGTAAGAACTCCTGCATCGGTGAATCCACTGTCAGCGTCATCCCGATCGCCGTCCTTCTAGGCGTATCTGGTTGGACGTCTTTTCCCCAGAAACTGCCGGATCTGCGTGCGCATATCGTCAACTTGACCGAGACTAACCTGGTCCTGCTGGAAGCCCAGGACGATCTTGGCAGTGTCACCTCGACCCTGGATTCTGTCGCTCAGAAATACCGCCGTGCGCTGGCGCTGTTCATGACACCGGGGCACCCGGGTGCGCTAACCCGTAGTTCCCCCTTCTAAAGGGTGGTTTGAGTCCCGATCTGCTTTGTGAGCCGGTGTTTCCCGTCCATGTGCCCTCGATAATGTAATCATGTATATTCGAAACTTTCTCGGCGTGTCTTGCTATTGGATTGCCATA
>DASPOT010000128.1:0-8181 GCA_035625875.1 Mycobacterium sp.
TGTGGACACGGTCAAACAGGCCGAGATCTTCGCCGCGATCCGCGAGCACTACGGCGTCGCCCGCGACGACAGCCTCAACCTGCGTGACTTCCCCACCCTGACCCATGCCATCGGCTGGATCCGCGACAAAGCCGGGATCCCCGCCCCGCCCGCCGAAGCGGCCGTGGCGCAACCGGCGCCGCCGTCCGGCACCGAAGCACCCGCGGCGGCCCGAAGCGAAGCGCCCTCGACCCCTACCATCATCGGCGACATCGCCGCCACCGACCGGATCCCGCGGCGGGTGCCGGTACCCGCGCTGCGGCCCAAGTTGGCGGACTGCGTGCCGACCGGGGTCACCCTCGGCCCCGGTACCCGTGTCGCGGTCATGCGCGACGAGGGGGGCGTCGCAGACGCGCTGATCTCCCGGCTGACCCGGCTCGGCGTCGACGTGCTGGCGATGCGCCCGGACGACGACATCGACACCGTGCTCGCCGACGCTCCGGTCGACGGCGTGTACTGGCTGGTGGCGGTGGACGACGAGGGCAGCCTGGACGACTTGGACCTCGCCGGCTGGCGCGAAGCGCTGCGGCGCCGGGTGCGCAACCTCTACACCACCATGCGGCGGCTGTACGAACGCAACCCGTTCCTGGTCGTCGCCACCCGGCTGGGCGGATACCACGGCTACGACACGGCCGGGGCGACCTGTCCGCTGGGCGGCGCGGTCACCGGGTTCGCCAAGGCGTACCGGCGGGAGCGGGCCGATGCCCTGGTCAAGGCAGTTGACTTCCAGGTCAACCGGAAGAAGAAGAAGACGTCGGCAGCGCTGGCCGATGTGCTGATCGACGAGACCCTGCGCGATCCCGGCTGCGTCGAGGTCGGTCACGCCGACGGACGGCGCTGGGGCATCGGCCTGGTGGAGCGCCCGTTCTCCGACACACACGAGGCCGGCGAAGTGCTCGGCCCCGAGCCAGTCTTCGTCGTCACCGGCGCCGCCGGCAGCATCGTGTCGGCGATCACCGCCGACCTGGCCGCGGCGTGGCGTGGCACGTTCCACCTGCTCGACCTCACCCCGGAACCCGACCCCGACGACCCGGACCTGCGCCGGTACACCGAAGACCGGGAGGGGTTCAAGACCGAAATCGCGGCACGGATGCGTGAGAGAGGCGAACGCCCGACACCGGTCCTGATCGAGCGGGAGCTGGCGCGCTTCGAGCGCTTGCAGGCCGCGCTGGCCGCGGTCCGCGCGGTCGAGACGGCGGGCGGGTCGGCGCACTACCACAGCGTCGACCTCACCGACGCGGCCGCGGTGGAGAAGGTGATGGCGGAGGTGCGAGACACCAGCGGGCGCATCGACGTCCTGGTGCACGCCGCCGGGATCGAGATCAGCCACACGCTGCCGGACAAGGAGCCTGGCGAGTTCGACCTTGTGCTCCGGGTCAAGGGTGACGGGCTGTTCAACATGCTGCATTCCGTCGGCACCATGCCGCTGGGCACCGTCATGGCGTTCAGCTCGGTGGCAGGTCGTTTCGGCAACGCAGGACAGACCGACTACAGTGCCGCCAACGACTTGCAGTGCAAAGTGTTGAGCAGTCTGCGCCGCACCCGTCCCGGGGTGCGAGCGCTGGCGGTCGACTGGACCGCATGGGGCAGCATCGGCATGGCCACCCGCGGATCGATCCCGAAGATCATGGAGATGGCCGGGGTGGACATGCTGCCCGCGGAGGCGGGCGTGGCCTGGCTCCGTCGTGAACTGGACACCGGCGTGCCCGACAGCGAGGTCGTCGTTGCCGGGGCGCTGGGCGCGATAGGCGCCGAGTTCCACGACACCGGCGGGATCGACCCGGCTGCGCTGACGCTGGACGGCCCGATGGTCGGCGAGGTCGCCCGCGTCAGTGTCCACGACGGATTGGTGGTGCGCACCACGCTGGACCCGACCGCCCGGCCGTTCCTGGATCATCACCGCATCGACGGCACGCCGGTGCTGCCGGGCGTGATGGGCATGGAGGCGTTCGCGGAGGCCGCCCGGCTGCTCGCGCCCGAGCTGCACGTGGCCGCCGTCGAAGACGTGGATTTCCGCGCGCCGCTCAAGTTCTACCGCGACGAGCCGCGCACCATAACCATCACCGCTCTGCTGCGACCCGACGGAGACGACCTGGTCGCCGTGTGCCGGCTGTCGGCCGAGCGCGTCCTGCCCGGCGCCGACCAGCCGCAGCGCACCGTGCACTTCACCGGCTCGGTACGGCTGACCACAGATCCACCCAAGCTTGACTCCGGCGACACCGATTCTGGCAGCGAAGACCCGTCGCTGACGCCGGAGCAGGTCTACCGGCTGTACTTCCACGGCCCGGCCTACCAGGTGGTCGGTTCGGCGTGGAAGCAGGGCGACGGCGCGGCCGCCCGGTTCGCCGCCGATCTGCCGCCGCAGGTCGATCAGCCGGTGCTGATCGGGCCACGACTGGTGGAGCTGTGCGAGCAGACCGTCGGGCTGCTCGAGGCCGGCACTGAGGGCGTCGTGGCCCTGCCGCTGCATTTCGGCGCGGTGCGGCTCAACGGGGCGCCGGCGGAGCGGGCCGGGCTGGTCGCCACCGTACGGCCGGACGGGCACGGGGGCTTCGACTGCACCGTCCGCGACGACAAGGGCAGGCTCGTGTTGCGGGTCGACGGGTACCGCACGGTGCCGCTGCCGAACCCGCCGCCGCCGGATGTCATCGCCCCGATGCAGTCGGTGATGCGCGGCTGAGGAGACGTACCGATATGGACAAGCAGATCCGAAAGCTGGCGATCGTCAACCGCGGTGAGTCCGCCGTCCGCGCGCTGACCGCGGTGGCGGAACTCAACCAGGCCGGCGACCAGCCAGCGATCCGAACCGTCGTGCTCTACACCGACTCGGATGCTAATGCATGGTTTGTGCGGCAGGCCGACGAGGCCGTGTCGCTCGGGACCGCGACGTTCGTCGACCCGGTCGACGGCACCCGTAAGTCGAGATACCTGGACGTGGCGGCGGTGATGGCGGTGCTGCGCGGCGCCGAGGTGGACGCGGCGTGGGTGGGGTGGGGATTCCTGGCCGAGAGCGCCTCGTTCGCGCAGGCATGCGAGGAGGCCGGCATCGTGTACGTCGGCCCGGACAGCGCCACGATCCGGCGGCTCGGCGACAAGGTGGCTGCCAAGCGACTCGCCGAGCAGGCCAACGTGCCGGTGGTGCCGTGGAGCGGCGGGCCGGTCGATGACGTCGCCGCGGCGACCGCGGCCGCGGCCCGGCTCGGGTACCCCGTGATGGTCAAGGCCTCCGCGGGCGGGGGCGGGCGCGGGATCAGGATGGTCCGCGACGACGATGAGCTCGCCGCGGCCCTGCCGTCTGCGCGCGCCGAGGCGCAGCTCGCCTTCGGCGACCCCACGGTCTTTCTGGAGCAGCTGGTGCCGGCCGCTCGCCACGTCGAGGTCCAGGTGATGGCCGACGGATACGGCACCGTGTGGGCGGCGGGCGTGCGTGACTGCACGCTGCAACGCCGGCACCAGAAGGTGCTGGAGGAGTCGGCGTCGACGGTGCTGGACGCCGACGGCGAACAGGCGATCCGCGATGCGGCGGTCCGGCTGTCCGCTGCCGCGGGCTACCGCAACGCGGGCACAGTGGAGTTCCTGGTCAACCCGGACACCGGGAGCTTCCTGTTCATGGAGGTCAACACCCGGCTGCAGGTGGAGCATCCGGTCACGGAGGCGAGCACCGGGCTGGACCTGGTGAAGCTGCAGCTGCACGTCGCGCAGGGCGGCCGGCTCACCGGCTCGCCGCCACGGGTGTTCGGGCACGCGATCGAGGCCCGGCTGAATGCCGAAGACCCGGAGAACGCGTTTACGCCCGCGCCGGGCCGGCTGACCCGGCTCCGCCTGCCGGCCGGCAGCGGGATCCGCGTTGACGCGGGCGTGCGCGAAGGCGATCGGATTCCACCCGACTTCGACTCGATGATCGCCAAGATCATCGCATGGGGGAAGGATCGCGCGGAGGCGATCGCCCGGCTGCGTCGGGCATTGTTCGAAACCACGGTGGTGGTCGAAGGCGGCACCACCAACCGGTCGTTTCTGCTGACCCTGCTCGACCGGCCGGAGGTGCGGGCCGGGCACTTCGACAACCACTGGCTGGACCGGCTGACCGGCGAGGCGGCGCACCTGCCGGCCCCGGATCCGGTTGCCCTGCTGGTGGCCGCCGTGGATTCGTATGACCTCGACGAGGCGGCCGAGCAGGCCGCGTTCCATGCCCGCGCGGCGCGAGGTGGTGCCGAGTCCGCGGCCGAGGTGGGTCACCGGTCCCGCCTCCGTTACCGGGGCCAGCAGTACGACCTGCACGTTTACCGCACCGGCCGCGAAACCTACCGTGTCACATCCGGCGCCGGCGCCGCGGATGTCACGGTGTCCTACCGAGACGGATACGAGCGGCGGGTGGTCGTTGGCGACCGGGTGCACCGCGTGCTCTCGGTCGTGGAAGGAGCCACCGTGCGGGTCGACGTCGACGGCGCGGCCCACGCCGTGTCCCGCGACGACGGTGGCGTCGTGCGCTGCCCCGGACCGGCCTTCGTGCTGTCGGTCGTCGTCAAACCCGGTGATGAGGTCGGCGAGGGTGACCCACTGGCGGTCGTGGAAAGCATGAAAATGGAAACCACGATCACCGCACCGTTCGCCGGCACCGTCGTTTGCGTCGAAACCACCGCGAACGTGCAGATCGAAGCGGGCGCGCCGGTGGTCCGCATCACGACGTCCGATGCCACTCAGGACCAGACCACGTCGCGGGACGCGGTCGACTTCGCCGGACTCGCGGCGGCGGTCGAGCCACCCGGCACACCAGCCTGCGACCGGGTGTATGGGGCGCTGCGTTCCTACCTGCTCGGCTACGACCTGGACCCGGGCTCGGTGAGTGCAATGCTGACCCGGCAGCGGCGGCTCGGCGAGATCGCTCCGCCGGCCGACACCGAACTGCTGCGCTGCGAGGACAGCCTGCTGGATCTGTTCGCCGACGTCGGCTCGCTCTACCGGCCGCGCGGCGAGATGGAGCCGGAGGAGGAGTTCGTCGCCGGCAGCGCCCAGGAGTACCTGCTGTCCTACCTGCAGTGGCTGGACGCGGATCGGGCCGGCCTGCCCGACTCGTACCGGCAGCGGTTGGAGCGTGCGCTGCTGCGCTACGGCGTGAACGGGCTGGATCGCACTCCCGAACTCGAAGAAGCCGTGGTCTGGATGTTCCGCTCGTTCCGCCGGGCCAACGAGCTGGTACCGGCAGTGACCGCCATCCTTCAGCGTCGGCTCCGCCACCAAGCCGAGCTGGCGCAGGTGGCCGACGCCCAGATGCGGGCCCGGCTTGACCGTCTGGCGGCCATGCAGGGTCGCCAACGGGGGGTCGCCGACTTGGCCCGCGACGTGCGGTTCCACTACTTTGATGAGCCGCTGTTCGAGGTCGTCGTCGCCGAGGAGTACGCCCGGGCGGAGCGCGATCTCGATGCCTTGCTCGACGATCCCGACGGCGCCGACCGGGCAGAGCGGATCGACCGCCTTGTCGCCTGCCCGCAGCCACTGCGCGCCGTGCTGTTGCGGCGGTGGCGCGACAGCAGCGACCCCGGACCGCGCCGGGCGCTGCTGGAGGTCAACATGCGCCGGTTCTACCGGATCAGGGAACTGCGTGACCTCGCGGTCAACGAACATGACGGGTGGCTGCTGGGTGCCGCCGAATACGACGACGAGGGCAAGGCCATCCACCAGGTCACCGCGTACGCGCCGCTGACCGAACTGCCGGAGCTGTCCCGGGCGATCGCCGGGCACCTGGCCACGGTCGACGTAGGGCGGGAGGTCGTGGTGAGTCTGGCGCTGTGGCGGCACGGCGAGGACGTTGATATCGACGGCATCATCGCCGAGGCCGACAAGCTCCTGGCCAGCTGCGACTTCGGGCGCCTGTTGCACCGCCTTGACCTCACCATGACCTCCGTCGAAGGGGCGGCACCGGAGCGCTTCCGAACCCATCACGTGACCTACCGCCAGCAGAACGGGCAGTTCGTCGAGGACCCGCTCTACCGCAATCTGCACCCGATGCTCGCCAAGCGTCTGGACCTGTGGCGCCTGGGGAACTTCAAGCTGCGCCGGCTGCGCTCGGCCGAGGACGTGTACGTGTTCCACGGCGTGGCCCACGACAATCCCGCCGATCAACGGCTGTTCGCGCTGGCCGAAGTGCGCGACCTCACCCCGGCCCGGGACGCCAGCGGTGCGATGCGCTACCCGCGGCTGGAGCTGATGGGCTTGGAGGCCCTGTCGGCGATTCGGGAAGCGCTCGCGACGTTCGACGAGCGGGACCGGCCGAAGGCCAACCGGATAGTGCTCTATGTCCGGCCGCCGTGGGATGTGCCGCGCGACGCGTGGACCGAACTGGCCCGGTCGTTGGCGCCGCTGGCGGTCGGTGCCGGTCTGGAGAAGGTGGTGCTGCGGGTTCGGTTCCCCGACGGTCGCGACCATGTGCTGGAGGTGGAGGGGCTGGACGGGGGCGTGACGGTGCGCGAACGCCCGCCGGGGCAGGAGCCGATCAAGTCAATGACGCCGTACCGGCAGAAGGTGCTGCGGGCCAGCCGCTTCAACGCGCCGTACCCGTATGAGATCGTGCGGATGCTCACCCCTCCGGCCGAGGCGGTATCGCGGTTTCCTCCAGGGCAGTTCGTCGAGTACGACCTGGACGAGCATAAAGACCTCATACAGGTCTCGCGACCGTATGGGATGAACACCGCCAACGTCGTTGTCGGCCTGCTGCGCAACGAAACCGAGAAGGTGCCGGAAGGGATGACCAGGGTCGCGCTATTGAGTGACCCGATCCGCGGGCTGGGCAACCTGGCCGAGCCGGAGTGCCGGCGGATCATCGCGGGGCTCGACCTGGCCGAGCGGATGCAAATACCGGTCGAATGGTTCGCGCTGTCGTCTGGGGCGTTGATCGCGATGGACAAGGGCGTCGAGAGCATGGACTGGATTGCCGCGGTGCTGCGACGCCTCGTCGAGTTCACCCAGGGCGGCGGGGAGGTGAACCTCGTTATCACCGGGGTGACCGTGGGCGGCCAGCCGTACTGGATGGCCGAGGCGACCATGCTGATGCACACCCGCGGCATCCTGGTGATGACACCTCTCAGCGCGATGGTGCTGACCGGTAAGCAGGCGCTGGATTTCTCCGGCGGTGTGTCGGCCGAGGACAACTTTGGTATTGGCGGCTTCGACAGGATCATGGGACCCAACGGCCAGGGCCAGTACTGGGCGCCCACCCTCGCCGACGCGTGCGACATCCTGCTGCGCCACTATGAGTACACCTACATCGTGCCCGGTGAGAGGTGGCCGCGTAGGCGCACCACGGCCGACCCGGTAGACCGTGACGTGCGATCGGCGCCGCACGCCCGGGTCGCGGGCTCCGACATGGCGACGGTCGGGGAGATCTTCTCCGCCTCTCACAACGCCCAACGCAAGAAGCCGTTCGATATGCGCTCGGTGATGCGGGCGGTGGCCGATACGGACTCGGAGCCGCTGGAGCGGTGGGACCAATGGCGCGCCGCCGAGATCACGATCGTGTGGGATACGCACATCGGCGGCATTCCGGTGTGTCTGCTCGGGATCGAATCGCACACGGTGCCGCGGCGCGGATTTGTGCCGGCCGGCGGCCCGTTGGAGTGGTCCTCGGGCACTCTGTTTCCCCAGTCGTCGCGCAAGCTGGCACGCGCGATCAACGCCGCCAGCGGCAACCGCCCAGTCGTCGTGCTGGCGAATCTGTCCGGCTTCGACGGCTCGCCGGAGTCCATGCGCCGCTGGCAACTGGAGTACGGTGCCGAGATCGGCCGCGCGGTGACCAACTTCCGCGGCCCGTTCGTGTTCGTGGTGGTCTCCCGCTACCACGGGGGTTCTTTCGTGGTGTTCTCCAAGCCGCTTAACGAGGGGCTGGAGATCGCCGCTGTGGAGGGCTCCTTCGCATCGGTGATCGGCGGCGCGCCGGCCGCTGCCACCGTGTTCGCCCGAGAGGTGAACGCGCGCACCCAGCGGGATCCCCAAGTACGTGAGGCGGCCGATGCGGTGCGCGAGGCGAGTGGGTCCGACGCGAGCACGGCGCGGGCCCGGCTGGCCGAGATCACTGCGACGGTCCGCGCCGCGATACTCGGCGAAATCGCCGACGAGTTCGACAAGATCCACACCGTCCAGCGGGCACAG
>DASPOT010000129.1:0-5546 GCA_035625875.1 Mycobacterium sp.
CAACTCTGGTGGATCAACGAAGGCGGCTACCTGACCGGGGTGTTTTGGGAGCAGTGGCTCACCGGGTCACGGCTTTTCCTGTGCGCGTCCGTCATTCTTTTGGTTTGGGGATCGGTCGTTCTGGTCACCAGGAAGGTCAGCGCCGGGGAGGCTCTCGCAGTGGCGGTGCCATGGGCTGTCGTGCCAACCGCATTACTGGTCGGATACTCGGCTTTGGTCAGCGATATCTACCATCCGAGATATCTGACATACACGGGGCCGGGCCTTGGATTGCTGCTCGGGGTTTGCGTTGCGACTATTGCGCGGAACCGATCGCGAATCTTGGCGGTGTTGCTGGCGGTGCTCGCGCTCAGTTCAAGCACTGCGTTCGTGACACAGCGCAGCGTGTACGGAAAACCCGGAGGGGCGGACTATTCGGAAATAGCCCGCTTCATCAAAGCCAATTCCCGGCCGCATGACTGTGTCGTCTTCGGCTTCGCTGACCATGAACCTCTGCTGGCGGTTGCCGCCGCTCGCCCCGACGTTTTCGTTCACCTCAACGATGTCGCGGCCGGTGTCTCGGGTGCGTATGCGGCCCAGTTGTGGACACAGGATCTTCCGCTCGACAGCGACGCGGTGAGGCCGCGGTTGGCGGCCTGCACGGTGCTGTGGGCGATCATTGACCGCAAGACACCCTCGCCGGTGGTGGATGCCGCGAAACGGCAGGGATTCGAGGTGGATCAGGAATGGGCCCTGCATCGCAGCGTGGTTGTTCGGCTGAAAAGACCGTGAGTCGGGCAATGTTTTCGCTTCAGCTCCAGGTGTTGCTGACCGCGAAAGCCATCGCCGCATAGTCGGTCCTGGGCAGGCCGTACTTACTTCTTGAGGGTTGTTGTTCGCTTGGGAGGTAACTTGTTTCGTTCACGGTCTGCACCGTGGGTGGTGGCGACTTGTGTCGTGGTGGGGCAGTTCTCCACGGAGGGGTCTACCTGTCTTACCAGACTCGTATGTAGTCGATGAGCATTTGCGACGGGAAGATACCTTGCTCAACAAAGCCGCCGCCCGGACCACCGACCGCAAGCGTAAACATGGGAGACAGCCAATAGCCGGGATTGTTGAACGGCCACCGCTTGTCGCTAGGATTGCCGTGGACCGGTATGGGGTTCGGCGGAACACTGAAGTACGATGCCCCGTCTCGCGAGAAGTGGAAGCCGTCCTCATACCACCCCATTCGCCACGTGTGCCACCCGCCGTCCACCAAGCCGGGGATGGATTTCCCCTCCCATGTTTTCCCGTTGGATGCCGCATGGACCGTGGTTCCCGGGGGCCACTTGCCGTTGCCGTACCACTCGAAAACGTCGACCTCGCCGTCTGGTACGGGATCCTCGTTCACAGCCCAGAACGAGGCCCAGTTGCCGGGGGACAAACAGTCCAGCTTTATGCGCGCTTCCCAGGTTGTGCCGATAAGGCCCCGCCAGTTGCCCCGCACCTTGCCGCTGAAGTAATCGTCGTTCTCTTTGGAGGCGAGGAGGACGAGATTGGAGTTGCCGTCGAGGAACACGTTTTGGGCGCGGAATATCCCCAGGACCGGCGGCCACACGTCGTCCTGCCAGGTCTGCACCGTCCAGTTGGCCGGATCAGGGCCTTGGCCGGCGGGGCCATCAAACTCGTCCTGGAAAATGTAGCTCCCGCCAGCGGCACCAGGCGGCGCGGCCGGCGGTGGCACTGGATGCGCCGGTGCGTCCGGAGGGGACGGGTAAGCCCGCGCCTGCGGGACGCGGATCGCGGCTGCCAGCGCGCCGATCCCCGTCATCAACAACATGCTGCGACGATCCATCTCAGGCACCACCAATCGGTCAAAGCCGGTACATCAGACCGGGCGCAAATCGCTGTAGGCTCAACGTTCGCACACGGCGCTCGAATGAAACCATGTGATGGAGGGGGTGCGCAACGGAATCCGACGGTGTGCCGCGCGTCAAGTGCTCGACGTCGCTGAAGACCGCCGGAGATGGTGCGCCGTGTTCTACCAGACACGTATGTAGTCGATGAGCATCTCCGCCGGATAGGTGCCCGGCCCGGGATCGCCGCCACCCGAACCGGCAACCGCAAGGTTGAAGACGGGAAACACCTGGTAGCCGGGGTCGTTGAACGGCCAATCCGGCAGCGAGTTCGCCGGAACATTGAAGTATGGTTCCGCGCCGTCAACGTAGTCTTGCCAGAAGCGGATACCGGCCTCATCCCATTGGCATCGCCACGCGTGCCACCCGCTGTCCAGCGCGATGTTGTGGGTCTTCCATTCGGAGCCGTTTGGTTTTGCGTGGACGGTGGTTGCCGAAGGCCAGTTGCCGTTGCCGTACCATTCGAGCACGTCGACTTCGCCGCGATTGTCATTACCCAACCACCAAGCGGGCCAGCAACCGGCGGTGAGGCAGTTGAGTTTTATCCGGGCTTCCCAGGTGTAGCCGATGCCCCCATGCCACAGGCTTTGAACTTTGCCGCTGTAGTAGGTGCTGCCGTCTTTGGCGGCGCGGAGGACGAGATTGGACTTGCCGTCGACGAACACGTTTTGGCGATCGTCGCGGTACTGCCCGACGTTCTCGGGTCGCTCCCAAAACGTCGGGTCCTTCATTGGCTCCCGGGCTCGCGCCACCATCCACTTCGACGAATCGGGGGCTGAGCCGGCCGTGCCGTCGAACTCGTCCTGGAAAAGGTAGGACCCCTGCGCCGCGTTACCGGGCGCGGCGGGCGGCGGCACCCGACCCGCCGGTGCATCCGGTGGCGAAGGGTAAGCGCGGGCCGCGGGAACGGGGATCGCGGCCGCCAATACGCCGATCCCCATCGTCAACATCGCTCTGCGATTCATCTCAAGCACCACTGCACGATACAAGCCGGAACGTCAGCCGGGCGCAACTTGGCAGCAGCCCGCCCGGTACCGCGTTTGAAATCGCCGAGTTGTGTCAGCGAATGCGGCTAGCGTTTCGGCACGGATGACGACGTGATCGCAGATGCGCCGCGGTCGGACGATCGGACGCGCTCCCGATCCCTCAACCCCATTGGTCGCCCAGCGAAGTCCGATTCTGCTCAGCCGCGCAGGAGGTTACCGACGCGGAAAACCTCGCGGCCGCGTACCTGAGCACCGCTGGTGAGCCCGTTACGGCGTCTTTTCCGAATCGTCGAGGACGCTGACCGCGATGCCGTACGGCAGGAACCGGACTTTGCGGGTCGGGTCGGTGTTGTTTTTGTTCGCGCGCAAAGCATCGAGTTCGGTCGCGTACACCTCTTCGACGCGGGCGCCACCGTCGGCGCCGACGGTGTAGATCGCCCACACACCATCACCGGCCTCGCCGGCGGTTTCCGGTTCGGGGCGCGAGCGCCGCGCCAGGTCCTCGAAAAACGCGGACCACCCGGCCCGGTCGCCGGGAACAGTGAAGTGCCTGCTAATCCGCTCGAACGCGTCGCGCAGTCCCTCGCTCGCCTCGCGGATCACGCGATCGAGGTCTTCGGGATCGAATCCGAATGGACCGTAGTCACCCATCGCGGCCCTCCTGGCAGCTCATACCGCTAATACACAGTGTGCACGCAGCCGACACGGTCCGCCACATGCGTCACGGGCGCGACCACCGCGGCCCCGGGCCTGCTACGGCCCCGGCGGCGGAGGCGGTGGTGGGTTGATCGGAATCGGCACCGTGACAAACGGCAGACGCAAGTACATCGTCATCGGCGGCATCCTGGGCGCCGGAGGCGGTGGCGGCGGGGCAGCCGGCGGTGGTGCCGGTGGCGGCGCTTCGGGGGCGGGCGGCGGGGCAGCCGGCGGCGGCGCCGGTGCCTGTTCCTGAGGGGACGGCACGTATGCGGGTGCCTGCTGTGGCGGCGCCCGATGGACCGGTGTCTCGGGCGCGATGCTACGGGGCTGCATCACCGGCACCGGCTCCGGGATGGTTTCCGGGGGCGGCGCGGGCGCGGCTTCCGCCGGTGGTGGAGGCGGGGCGGCCGGCGGCGGCGCGGGCGCAGCGGGCGGCGGTGTAGGCGCTGCGGGTGCCGATGGCGGAGCGGCCGGTGCAGGCGGCGGCGCCTGCTTGGTCGGGATGACGACGTTTCCGCCGGGGCTGGGCTGCTGACCGACCGTCGGGCGGACATCGGCCGCCAGCGAAACCACCAGCGCCACAACGCCGATGACGAAGAGCGCCGCCAGCGCGCTACCAGAGAGCATGAAACGCCTGCGCCGCGGCCGACTCTCGTCGTCTTCCTGGTCCGCGACGGCGCTATAGGCCAGGGCCCCCGAGCCTAAGTCCGCATTGGTGACGACGTCGATGTACGCCGGAGCGAGCTTGTAGGGGTTGACCTCACCCGTGCCCGGATCTTGCGCGTAGGCCAGGGCAGCAGTGGACGACGCGAACAACGGCGCGTTCGCCGAGGCCAGCGCGGCGCCTCGGGCCAGCGCCATGTCCGGCTCCTCGGGTGCGCTCACCGCCAGCGAGGTTGCCGACTCCAGCGCCGGCTTGATCGGCACGATGTCGACGCCGCAACCGACGACGAACACGCCGTCAGCCTCCCACTCCAGCGAATCCAGCCCGGTGACCATCGCGGCTAGCTCGCTCACCGCGTCGGCGCTGTGCACGAGCTGCCGGTGCAGGTCGACAATCGAACCGTCGGCGGTGTCGACGACCGCCAATGTCGCGCTCTCCGGCTCGACGAACAACAGCGCGGTGTAGGCGTAATTCAGCGCTGCGCCGACCGTCTGGGTCAGCGCGGCCGCGGCGAGCAACGGGGAGACCAGCATCGCGCTGCCGACCTGGCGGGCTGCGAGCGCATCGCGCAGCGCAGCGGCGTTCGTGGGATCAGTCCAGGTCACGCCGGTCGAGGTCAGCTGGCAGCCGGCCTCCGCGGCGCTTTCGCGAGTGCCCACGATTGCGGACACCACCTGCTCGGCCGCACTGGCCGTTGCCGAGGCGCTGTCAGCAGTGACCTCGAAGGTCTCTTCTTCGACAGTGACGCCGTCGGCGTTTTCGCCTTCAACCAGCACCATGCGGACCATCGAGGACGCCATCGACACGCCGAGAACGATGTCCAAAGCTCCTCCAAAGTACTTCGCTAACCACGGTCTGGGCGGAGGAAAGCACCGCGCGGCCCGCCGTCTAAAGACTTCGTCGCCGCAGCGCCGTGCGGCGTTACAGCCCGACTAGCTGCACTTTATGAACTTCTGGTGAGTCCCAGACGGCTGCTAGACGCTGCGAGCCCCTGCCGACCCTGGTGCTCAACCCTACTCGCACGCCTCCTGTTAGCGGCTCCGATTGATAGCCAAGCTCAATAGACATAGCTGATTGGCCCGCGGCGACTCTCGTCGTCGACGCCACCCAGACTGGTCACGGCCCCGAAGTACCCCGCCAGCCAGGCGCTCACCCGCCCCCAGGATTCAGAAACGGGTTCTGTGGCTGGTTCGGGTTCACCGGATTTTGCGGGACATGAATCGGTATGGGGACCGGTAGGAGCGGGACGGTCAACCACTCCGTTGTCATCGGCACCGTCGTCGTGGTGGTGGTCATAGTCGGCGACGGAGTCGTTGTCGT
>DASPOT010000130.1:0-2488 GCA_035625875.1 Mycobacterium sp.
CGACTGGATCGAACGGGTATACAACCGACGCAGACGCCACTCATCGCTGGGTATGATCTGTCCCGTCGAGTTCGAAAACCGACTCACTCAGACGGCACAAGCCGCCTGACCCTGTGTCCACCAAACGGGGTCAAGCCCAGCTCGCGGCCTGTCCTGATTGTGGGCGCCGGGGTCGGTGGTCTTGCTGCGTCGACATTGCTTGCCCACTGCGGCGTTAGTTCGTTGCTTGTCGACAAGCGCCGCGAGGTCTTTGTGTACCCGAAGGCCCGCAATTTGTCTTTTCGTAGCCTGGAGATCTTGCGGCGTGCCGGTGTGGGGGCCACTGTCGACGCTGCTGCCGAGCACATCAGCAAGATGGTCAGCAAACCCACCCTCAGCAGCGCTGAGGAGACGTCGGCAATCGATGGTGACTTTCTCGCCGATATGTTCCCCAATGCAGACGGGCTAAGTCCGCAGCCAATCGGAAAGTATTGTCCGCAAAGCAAATTGGAGCCAATCTTGTTGGCCGAAACCCGGCGGCTGGGCAGCGAGGTGCGCTACGGCACGGAACTGGTGTCGTTTGCCCAGGACGACATCGGTGTCATCGCGACCATTAGAGACCTTGACAGCGGCGCGCTGGCGCAGGTGCAGGCCGAGTACCTGATCGCTGCCGACGGCACGCACAGCCCCATCCGCCAGCGACTGGGTGTCGGTACGACGGGCTTTGGCCAATTGCCGATCTTCGTTGTTTTCATCTGCTTTCGCGCACCGTGGCGCCAGTTCGTCCCGCATCTGGGGGATGGCGACGTCGTGCAGATCAGCAGTCCCGAGGCGACCGGGATATTTGTGGTGGCCCAGGGCGACCTCGGCGTTTTCGTGAGCACCTACTTCCCCAGTCGGGGCGAAACCGTCGATCAGTTCACACCCGAGCGATGCCGCGAGATGGTGCTCAGAGCTGTCGGCGCGCCCATCGATGTCGAAATCATCGACGTGGCACCGTGGCAACCCTACGAACAGGTCGCTGACCAATTCCGCTGCGGGCGGGTTTTCCTGCTGGGCGACGCGGCGCACACCATGCCGCCCACCAAAGCCGGTGGAGCCAACATCGCGATCGAGAGCGCTAACAATCTGACGTGGAAGCTCGCGGCGGCGCTCAACGGGACAGCCGGTCCCGAACTGCTCGGCACCTATCATGCCGAGCGGCACCCGATCGCACGTTTCGCCGCGCGCCAGTCACTGACCGGACCCGTCCTGGCATTTGTTCACCTGGAAGACGATCGCCCCACACTGCCGGCTGAGGAGGAGCGACCGTTTTTCTACATGATGGCCGGATACAAGTACCGCTCGGCTGGGGTGGTGACCGACGAGCCGGCTCCAACAGACCCCGATTGCGTGCAGTTGGTGGACGGCGAGGAATTACGCGGCGAACCCGGAACCCGGGTGCCGCATGCCTGGGTACAACGCAACGGTGCGTGTCTATCGACCCTCGACCTGCTCGGAACGGGTTTCACACTGTTCACCGGTGCGGCCGGAGCGCCCTGGGTGCGAGCGGCTGATTCGGTGTCGAGGTCTCTCGGCGTGTCGATCGACGTCCACAGCATCGGCCCCGACACGGACATACGTGACGTCGACGGTCGGTGGGCGCAGCTCACCCTGCTATCACCGGATGCGGCACTGCTGGTGCGTCCCGACGACTTCGTCGCCTGGCGAGCAGAGGGTCTTGCCGAATCGCCGAAGGAAAAACTCCATCAGGTGCTTAGCCAGGTCCTTGGCCGCTGACAGCGGCCGTGACGAAGCCCCCGCTACTCAGTCCCTCTGACGCCGGGTCTAGCCTAGCTGGGTCTAGCTGCGATTCAACAGATTTACTTGTCCGGCACTTGTCACGTCGTCGCGGACGACATCGCTGGACTCTCGTCCGTGAATAGCTGAGGTTGTGTCCCTGCGACGGTGTAAAAGGGTTCGGACGTAGGTTCCCTCGAAGACCGGTAAGTCTGAGGAAGGGCCCACGTCCGTGTTGAAAAGGGTATCGCCTGCCGAGCGGCTGCGCGCTGAGATCGATGAGGTGTTCGCAGGTGGTGAGGATTTGTCGCGCGCGATCGAGCGTGTGGCCCAGTTGGGCGCGCAACTGCTGCTGGATCACCGACCGGTCCCAGCGATGCTTGCCAGTCGGCGCTGGAGGCCGAGGTGGCGGCGTTTTTGGGCCGGGATCGCTCTGAGCGGGCAGCTTCTTGTGAGGATGCGCGGGCCGGGATGCGTAACGGGTATTGCCCGACCACGGTGATTATCTTGAGCCGTGAAAGTGATCACGCCTTTGACCAGGGGTTCTCCGATGAGGACAGTGTCGTTGACGCGGTTCTCAGCATGGCCTGATGAGAACTGCGGATTTTGTTTGTCGGCGTGTCGCGGCTGCCGAGGACGTCGGCAGCGCGTTGTTCGCCTAGAGCCAGCGCGAGCGCATCGCGGAGCTGTTTGTTCTCTGCTTCCAGATGCCTGATTCGGGTGGCCGCGA
>DASPOT010000131.1:0-19260 GCA_035625875.1 Mycobacterium sp.
TAACCGAATTCTAACGCGATTTGTCCACGATATGCTGAAACGACACACTAATTTAGTGGCTACACATTTTCACGCCGATACCCGCTGCCCTACAGATCAGCTACACAACCCCCTCCAAAACCCGCCGCAACTTCGGGCTAGCGTTGGTGCGTTCGGGGTATACCTGCTTCTAGCTGGGTCGATATCGCTTGTCGGACCACTGCGGCGCGCGATTCGTCGATCATGCGGAACCACGTTTTGGCGCAATGGGAAAAGTGGCAGCTCGGGAAGATTGATCATCTCTCCGTGCAGACATGGGTGAGTTCATTGTCCGACAAGCGATCTCGCGCTACGGTGGCCGAATGCAAGCGGTTGATGTCGGGCGTCATGCGATCGGCGGTCAAAAATCGACTGATTGGCATCGACCCGACAGTGGGCGTCAGGGTTCCGGGTCGACGGGTGCGAGACACAGATGAGCGGATAGTTACTCGTGAAGATGTGCGGCAGAGGCTTGTCCCGGCGGTGCAACCAATTAGATACCGGACTTTCGTTGCAACGGCGGCGTTTACGGGTCTGCGTTGGGGTGAGGCGATCGGGCTTTGTCGTGATGTGGTGGACCTTGATGGGCGCACAGCGAGAGTGATTCGCACGGTCACTGAAGTGGCAGGGCAAACCGAATTCAAAGCGTTTCCGAAATCGCGTGCGGGGCGTCGGACGGTTCCATTGCCGGACTGGTTGGTCGATGAGTTGCGGAAGTATATGGAGCTGTACCCGCCTGACGGGCCGCAAGGGTTGATCTTCACGAACGCGGTAGGTGGCGCAATTCGGTGGACATTGTTCCGGTCGCGTGTTTGGCGTCCGGCCCTAGTACGGGCGGGGTTGCTTGGGCAGGTGCGTGAGGTCGACGGCAAATTCGAGGCAGTGTGGTCGAACGAGCTGGGCCGTACCATGGTCGAAACCTTCGGTTTAGAGTCTGAGGCTGTTGAGCACGTCGCGAGGAATCAACACGGAGGGCTGAGGTTCCACGATCTCAGACATTCGTACGGGACGTGGCTGGCCGACGACGGCATCGTTCCGAACAAGCTAGCGAAGGTCATGGGGCACGAAGACATCGCCACAACAATGGAGTTGTACGTCCGGCGAACCGAGGACCACGACGCGATCCGTGATCTGCTCGACTGGTGACGTCGATTTATCTGAATGCTGCCTCTTCGCTGCCTGGTTGGACCGGAGAGCGCAGTGATCAAGCAGAGAAGCAACGCCGCCCCCGACCTTCGATGCAGGTCAGGGGCGGTTCTGTCATCTCGACCAAGCAGTCGGGGTGGCGGGATTTGAACCCACGGCCTCTTCGTCCCGAACGAAGCGCGCTACCAAGCTGCGCCACACCCCGCGTAAGCCACGACAGCGTATCGCACCAGCCCATCGGCTGGCCAAACTGCGATTCGGCGGGTTGGGTGCGCTAACCGCCGGGTACCCACTGAGGTCGCACATCGGGGCAGACCGGTGTCCGCCGGTACAACGCGCAGTCACGGCGGCGGTCGCCACGCAGGTCACACCCAGTCAGTCCCGATGAGCGACGTATCCCACAGTCCGGAACAAACGCAGCTGTCAGTGACGTTAAGCAGACTAACTAAATGCACTGTCCGTGCGAGAAAGCGAGAAGGTCATGACGGCGTTGGGTGCAGTGGTGTTCGGCGGGCTTTTCGGCATTGCCGTGCTGTGGCTACTGCTGACCGGCCCGTATGACGATGGTGTCGTGGACAGCGAGGCCGAAAACGGGTGGGATCACCCCCAGCGACAGGAGCGTTCGAATTCGGCCAGCGTCTCAGCCGGCGCAGCAGTATCGAGTCCTTGGGCACCAACCCACTCGTCGCAGAAGTAGGTGTCGACACGGCGCAGCGGTCGCTGCTCTCGGCCGAGCAGCGTGACCACCGAACCTGCGCCCGTCGGCGACCATCTCAGCGATAAGGCCGAAGGCTCCCCACAGGTTGGTGCCCGTCCACGCCCCCACCCGGCGGCCCAGGACGGAGCTGGCATGACGGGCGGCAGCGATTGAGGCCGCGTCGGGCACCGAGACCATACGGTCGACGACATCGGGCAGAAAGGACGGCTCGACCCGCGGTCGGTCGATGCCCTCGATGCGCGACGACGCGGTGAACACGACTTCGTAGCGGGATTCGGCGTAGACGGGGTAGAACGCAGAGCCGGGTGGCGTGCCGCCGATCGCGGATATAGCGGCCGAGCGTCGCGCTGGTATCGGCGCTGCTTCGGGTGTCGGCTTCGATCAGCCGGATCGCTTGTCTGTCCAGCAGCGTGGTCGGCGGCGAACCGCGATCCGGGTCCGTTCGATTACCGCACCGAGACTGTGGGCTGCGACCGGCCCAGGTTTCTGCGCGAATCGCGGTCACCCATCGGGGCGGCGATCAGCGTCAGCAAGGTGGCTTCGGGCCGGCAGCAGAATCGCAGCGGCGCGAACGGCGAGGTGCCGATCCCGGCCGAGACGTGCAAGTGCATGCCGGCACCCCAGCGCGACGCTCCCTTCACCCGGGACCGATCCAGACCGCAGTTGGTCACGACGGCCCCGTAGAACGGCAGGCACAGCTGCCCGCCGTGGGTGTGGCCGGCCAGCACCAGTTGGTAGCCGTCGGCGGCGAACCGGTCCAGCACGCGGGGCTCCGGCGAATGGGTCAGCCCCAGCCGCAGGTTGGCGGCCGGGTTTGCCGGGCCCGCGATCGTCTCATAGCGGTCCCGGCAGATATGCGGGTCGTCCACGCCCGCGGCGGCGACGAGCACCCCGGCCACTTCGAACTCGCGGCGGTTGTGGGTCAGGTCGAGCCAGCCGCGCTCGGTGAACGCCGCCCGCAGATCCTGCCAGGGCAGCGGCTTACCGTGCACGCGGTGAGCCGGGTTGCTCACGTAGTTCAGTGGGTTCTTCACGCGCGGCCCGAAGTAGTCGTTGCTGCCGAACACGAAGACACCCGGCAGCGACAACAGGTTGTCGAGCGTCTGTACGACGGCGGGCACAGCCTTCGGGTGGGCCAGGTTGTCGCCGGTGTTGACGACCAGGTCGGGTTCCCATCCGGCCAGTTCACGCAGCCACGACTGTTTGCGCCGCTGGTTGGGCCGCATGTGGATGTCGCTGATGTGTAGCACCCGCAGCGGTGAGGAGCCCGGAGTCAAGACGGGCATCGTGACCTCACGTACGACGAACGCGTTGCGCTCGATGATCGAGCCGTAACCGATCCCGGCGACGGCGGAGCCGAGCGCGACGGCTCCAGTGCGTTTCAGGGCGTCCAGACCCGGGCGACTATGCGGGCCGCGAGGCGGCCCGCTGAGGAGCCGGGCAATCACGTCATGGGCGGCAGGCATGAAAGCAGCCTACTGCCGAGCGGACTGACATCGCGGCACGCCCTGTGAGAATGCCTACGGTGGCGGCGGCTCGCCAGGCGGCGGCGGTGCCAGTAGCGGAATGGTGATCGGCGGCAGACCCGGAATCTCCACGACCTGCGAACCCACCGGCGGCGGCGGACCCGCCGGCGGCGGACCCACCGGCGCCTGATACACGGGCGGCGGGGGCGGGGCCGGTGCAGTGCCATTACTGGTCTGAATCGTGATGACCGAACCCGGCAGCGTCTGACCGCTCGGCGTCGTTCCGACCACCTCGCCGTATTTTGCGGTGCTGTTGACCGGCGTGGGCTGGTCGGCGACCTGGAAACCGGCGTCCTTCAGGCGCTGGCGCGCCGCGTTCACATCCAGGCCGGCAACACTTGGCACCTGCGAGCTGGCAGAGCCCTCGACGTAGCGGGGATCGGTCTGTGGCAGGTGGACTTCCCCGAAGTTGTTGGCGATCGGCTTCATCGCGGTGAACCAGGTGCGGGCCGGCTCGTTGCCGCCGTACAGATCGCCGTCACCACAGCGGCGCAGTGGCGAGGAGCACAGATCCGACGGGGTGGTGGAGTCATCGTAGACGTAGTTGGCCGCCGCATAGCGGTTGGTGAAACCAACGAAACCCGAGGACCGGTGAGCCTCGGTGGTGCCGGTCTTACCGGACATTGGCAGGTCCCAACCCGCCGCCCCGGCCGAACCCGACGCGGTACCGCCGGCCTTCGCATCCTTGCTCAGCGCGTTGGCGAGCGTGTTGGCCAAACCTTCGGGAACCGCTTGATCGCAGGCCTCGGTGGTGACGGCGATCTGGTGTCCGTCATGGTCGACCAGCTTGTCGATCGGGTTCGGCGGGCACCACACGCCGCCAGACGCCAGCGTCGCCGCGACATTCGACAGCTCCAGGGCGTTCAACTCGAACGGGCCGAGCGTGAACGACCCGCTGTTCTGCCGTTTGATGAAGTCCGCCAGGCTCTCGTCGCTGTCGGGGTCGTAGTCGTGGGCGGTGCCCGGATCGGCGTAGGAGCGCAGCCCGAGTCTGACGGCCATGTCCACCGTGCGCGGCACCCCGACCTGCGAGATCAGCTTGGCGAACGCCGTGTTCGGCGAGGTGGCTAGCGCGTCGGTCACGTTCATCGGCGACCGGTAACGGCCGGCGTTGACCACGCACCAGCTTTCCTTGGGGCAGCCCTTGGCGCCACCACTGCCCAGGCCCTTGGCCTGGAAGTAGCCAGGCACCTCGAGTTGCATGTTGATGCCCATGCCCATGTCCAGCGCGGCGGCGGTGGTGAAGATCTTGAAGATCGACCCGGCACCGTCGCCGACCAGCGAAAACGGCTGTGGTCGCATGGTCTCGCCGGCATCGGTGTTCAGCCCGTACCTGCGGTTGCTGGCCATCGCCAGCACCTGGTGTGAGTCCTTGCCGGGTTTGATCACGCTCATCACGCTGGCGATACCCGGCAGGTCCGGGCTGGCATAGCTGTCGATCGCCTGCTTGACCGGGTTCTGCACATCGGGGTCCAGCGTGGTGCGAATCGTATAGCCGCCCCTGGCCACCTGCTCTTTGCTGATCCCGGCGCGCGCCAGATACTCCTGCACGTAGTCGCAGAAGAATGCGCGGTCGCCCGCGGCGATGCAGCCACGCGGCAACTCGTTGGGTTGCGGCCGTACCCCCAACGGCTCGGCCTTTGCCGCGCGCAATGCGTCGGCTTCCCTGGGAAGATTCTCGATCATGGTGTCCAGCACCAGATTTCGCCGGGCCAGCGCGCCCTCAGGATTGGTATAGGGGTTGAGCGAGCTGGTCGACTGCACCAGGCCAGCCAGCAGCGCCGCCTGCTGCCAATTCAGGTCGGACGCGTTCACGCCGAAATAGGTCTGCGCCGCGTCTTGCACGCCGAACGAGTTGTTGCCGAACGACACCAAATTCAGGTAGCGGGTCAGGATCTCCGGCTTGCTGAACGTCTTGTCGAGGGTGAGCGCCATCCGGATCTCGCGCAGCTTGCGCGCCGGGGTGGTCTCGACGGCCGCGCGTTTCTCCGCGTCGGTCTGGGCGGTTACCAGCAACAGGTAGTTCTTCACATACTGCTGCTCAAGCGTCGAACCGCCGCGGGTGTCGACGTCGCCGCGAGCGTACCCGGCCAGCCCGGTCAGGGTGCCCTTCCAGTCCACACCGTTGTGTTCAGCAAATCGTTTGTCCTCGATCGACACGATTGCCAGCTTCATGGTGTTGGCGATTTTGTCGCTGGGCACCTCGAACCGGCGCTGCGAGTACAACCAGGCGATCGTGTTGCCCTTCGCGTCGACCATCGTCGACACTGCCGGCACATTGCCCGCGAGCAGCTGTGCCGAGCCGTTGGCGACGACTTCGGACGCACGGTTGGACATCAGCCCGATTCCGCCGGCCACCGGGAACATGAGCGCGGCGGCGATGACACTGGCGAGCAGGCAGCACCCGGCGAGCTTGAGGACCGTGATAGCGGTCGGGGAGCGCTCCGACATGGGTACTACAGTAACGACGCCTGGGTACAAGGTTCCAGGAGGTTTCAGTCTGCGGCTATCAGCCGCCCGAGAGGGGCTCGGCCGATATTTTCCACAGCGTCACAGGTCAGCCGCCCTGACGGCCGTCTTGTCCGAGCCGCCTGGGCCCGTCCATCATGATCGGACGGCACGGTCGTCCCAAAAACCCCTGAATAAGACTGTTGCGCAATTGCCCTTGACCACCTAACTTAGACACACACTGAGATATAGATAACACCGACGTGCATAGTGTGGCGTAGATCGCATCGTGGTCTGCACGCGTGGACGAAGCCGTCAAGCAGCGGCGGCCGGAGCGAAGGGGATCGCTGGTGTCAGGTACACGAACCACGGCGCACAGGACGAACACAGCATCCGCTCACAGCACGCTCCATCGCGTCGATACCGAGTCCCGCATCGCTTGGGTATCCAAGGCGCTATGCCGCACAGCCGATCCTGACGAACTCTTTGTGCGCGGAGCCGCGCAACGTAAGGCCGCGGTGATCTGCCGGCACTGCCCGGTGATGTTGGAGTGCGGCGCCGACGCGCTGGACAACCGCGTGGAGTTCGGCGTGTGGGGCGGTATGACCGAACGCCAGCGCCGTGCCCTGCTCAAGCAACACCCCGAGGTGGTGTCCTGGGCGGAATTCTTCACTGTGCAGCGCAAACACCGCAGCGCTGGCTAAATCTGTGCTGCCGGTCTCGCGCCAGATTGGCCGGCTCCTCCCCAGGCCGTTCCGGCCTGCATCGTCGCCGGGCCGGTCATCTCGTCGGCGATTGCACGTAGCGCTTCCAGGTCGGAGACGTCGAAGGGCAGCGACGGCACCCCGACGATTGCCACGTGCGGATTGGCTCCGGTGAATCGGGCCAGCAGCCGGATTTCCCGTTTGGCAGTCTGCGCGCGGTCGGCGTGGATGTGCAGCACCGCAATCGCCAGCGCTGCCGAGTCGTCGGCCTCGGCCTCCAAGGTTTCGGCAGCGTCGACTGCCCGCTCGACCGGTAACGCGCACAACATCGGATGGGTGCGGTTCAAGATGAGTCCCGCCAGCGGCATCCCTTCCTCCGACAGCCGGTCGACGAAGAAGGACGCCTCGCGCAGCGCATCCGGCTCGGCCGCCGACACTACGACGAACTGGGTGCCATGCCGCTTCAAGAGCGCATAGGTGCGATCCGCCTTCGCCCGGAAACCGCCGAATGTGGCGTCTAACGACTGCACGAATGTTGCTGCGTCGGAAAGCATCTGCGACCCCAACACGGTCGATAACGCCTTGATCGCCAGGCCCATCGCGCCGGCTACCAGCCGCCCAATGCCCCGCCCAGGACCCAGCAGCAGGCGCCACAGCCGGCTATCCATGAAGCTGCCCAACCGTTTTGGTGCATCCAGGAAGTCCAGCGCGTTGCGCGACGGAGGGGTGTCCACCACTATCAGGTCCCAACGGTCCTGGCTCAGCAGTTGACCCAGCTTCTCCATCGCCATGTACTCCTGCGTCCCAGCAAGCGACGTGGCGACGGTCTGGTAGAACTGGTTGTTCAGAATCGCTTGTGCGCGTTCGGGTCCGGAGTACTGCATCACCATCTCGTCGAACGTGCGGCGCATGTCGAGCATCATCGCGTACAGCTCGCCGGTGACTTCGGGCGCCAGCGGCACGCGTTGTGGTGTGTTACCGAGGTCGTTGATTCCCAACGCCTGTGCCAGCCGCTTGGCCGGATCGATCGTCAAAACGACCACGGTGCAGCCGTATTCGGCTGCCCGCAGCGCCATCGCCGCCGCGATGGTGGTCTTGCCGACGCCGCCGGCGCCGCAGCACACCACCACCCGGTTGGCGGTGTCGGCCAGGATTGACGCCATATCCAGGGTCGGCGGCGTGTGATGCATCGACGGGGTCATCGAACCCCCTGCTGGGCAAGGGATTCGGAGAGTTCGTAAAGGCTGCCGAGATCGACACCGTCGGCGATTGTGGGCAGTTCCAACCGTGGCACATGCAGCTCGTCGAGTTGCTCCGCGGTCTCGGCGCGCGCGGTGATCCGGGTGGCATGGTGGATGGTCTCAGTCAGCAGGCCGGCGAAGTCGGCGTCGGTCAGCTTGACCCCGGCCATGGCCAACCCGGCCCGCACCGCGTCGGCGTCGATGTCACCCTCGGCGGCCTTCGCCAGGTCGTCGGGCTGCAGATAGGCCGGGATATTGCGGTTCACGATCACACTGCCGATCGGCAGGTTCAGCGCCGTGAGCTCGTCGATCGCCTCCATGGTCTCCTGCATCGGCAGCGCTTCCAGCAGCGTCACCAGGTGGATTGCGGTCTGGTCGGAGTGCAGCAGCTTCACCACGCCCTCGCTCTGTGAGTGCACCGGCCCGCCTTTGGCCAGATCGGAAACCGCCCGCGTGACGTCCAGGAAGCGCGCGATGCGTCCGGTCGGGGGGGCATCGACGACGACCGCGTCATAAACCGGCAGCCTGTTTTTGTCCACGCGCACCACCGACTCCTTGATCTTGCCGGTGAGCAGCACGTCGCGCAGACCGGGCGCAATCGTCGTCGCGAACTCAATCGCCCCGATACGTTGCATTGCCCGGCCCGCGATGCCGAGGTTGTAGAAGATGTCGAGGTATTCCAGAAACGCGTCCTCGATGTCGATAGCCAGCGCGTTGACTTGGCCGCCGTGCTCGGCGGTCGCGATCTTGACCTCCTGGTACGGCAGCGGTGGGACGTCAAAGAGTTGCGCAATCCCTTGGCGCCCTTCGACTTCGATGAGCAGTACCTTGCGGCCACCGGATGCCAGCGTCAGGGCCAGCGCGGCGGCCACGGTGGACTTGCCGGTGCCGCCTTTGCCGGTCACAAAATGCAGCCGGGCCTTCGACAAGCGCAATGGCCAGCCGACGGGATGTCCGCCGCTCGGTGTGGTTGCCATCAACGCATGTTAACCACATTGTCGGGCTCCTTCTCAGGCCGCTCCGCGGCCCGCATCGTCGCCGGGCTGCGTCTGATTGCCCGGCTCCTTACGCCGCTCCGCGGCCCGCCGGGCGCAGGGCCCGCTGATGACCTACCGATAAGCTAACTCCATGACCCAACCGAGCGCATGGGAGTACGTCACCGTTCCACTGCTTACGCACGCGACCAAGCAGATCCTCGACCAGTGGGGTGCCGACGGCTGGGAGCTGGTCGCGGTGCTGCCGGGGCCGACCGGTGAGCAGCATGTCGCTTACCTGAAGCGCCCGAAGTGAGCGCCGTGGGTGTCACGCGTGCCTCGGTCCGGCTAGGGCAACTCGGCGTCGAGCTTCCACAAGTGGTGGCGCCGCTGGCCTCCTATGTTCCGGCGGTGCGGACCGGCAACCTGGTCTACACCGCAGGCCAGCTGCCGATCAAGGCCGGTAAGCTGGCGCGGACCGGGAAGGTCGGCGCCGAAGTCAGCCCCGAGGAAGGCAATGCGCTAGCGCGGATCTGCGCGCTCAACGCGCTGGCCGCCGTCGATTCGCTGGTGGGTATCGACACAGTGACCCAGGTGGTCAAGGTGGTCGGATTCGTCGCGTCCGCAGCGGGTTTCAATGGTCAGCCGGGTGTCGTCAATGGAGCGTCCGACTTGCTCGCTGAGGTGTTCGGAGATAACGGCGCGCATGCCCGCTCGGCGGTCGGCGTATCTGAGTTACCGCTGAACGCACCGGTGGAAGTCGAGTTGGTCGTGGAGGTCGGGTAACGGCCGTGACCGAGGCTGCCGCGTCGCTGACCCATCCCGCCTACGGTCGGCTGCGGCCGGTCACCGAGACCGCGTCGGTCCTGCTGGCCGACAATCCCGGCTTGATGACGTTGGAGGGCACCAACACGTGGGTGCTGCGCGGTCCGGGCAGCGACGAGGTGGTCATCGTCGATCCCGGTCCTGACGACGACGAGCACATCGCCCGGATCGCTGGGCTGAGCCGCATCGCCCTGGTGTTGATCAGCCACCGGCACGATGACCACACCGACGGCATCGACAAGTTGGTCGAGTTGACCGGCGCACCGGTGCGGTCGGTGGGCAGCGGGTTCTTGCGTGGCCTCAGCGGTCCGCCGACCGACGGCGAAGTGATCGAGGCCGCCGGCCTCACTATCACCGTGCTGGCCACCCCCGGCCACACCGCCGCCTCGCTGTCGTTTGTCCTTGACGACGCCGTGCTGACGGCGGACACGGTCTTGGGCCGCGGCACCACCGTCATCGATACCGAAGACGGTAGCCTGGCCGACTACTTGGAGTCGTTGCACCGGCTGCGCGGCCTGGGCCGGCGTACGGTGTTGCCCGGACACGGGCCGGATTTGCCCGACTTGGAAGCTGCCGCGTCAGGATACCTGGCGCACCGGGAGCAGCGCCTACAGCAGGTTCGCTCCGCGCTGCGGGAGCTCGGTGACGACGCCACCGCACGCCAGATCGTCGAACACGTCTATCTCGACGTCGACGAGGAGCTCTGGACTGCCGCCGAGTCGTCCGTGCGGGCACAACTGGACTATCTGCGTCGGTGAGCCTTGCGCGCGCTACACACGCGCTTAGACCCGATTGCCCGGCTCCTCCTCGGGCCGTCCCCCGCAAGCGGGAGGCCCCCCGCACGGCCCGCATCGTCGCCGGGCTACCTCGCACTGGGTTGACGCTCGCTCGGTTGCGCCCGCGCTACGCGCGCGCTTACCTCGCTCGGCGGGCCAGTCTTTCCGAGTCTGAGATCAGTACGCTCTTGCCCTCCAAGCGGATCCAGCCACGATGGGCGAAATCGGCCAGCGCCTTATTCACGGTCTCCCGGGACGCGCCCACTAGCTGGGCGATCTCCTCTTGCGTCAGGTCGTGGGTGACGCGCATTGCGCCACCCTCCTGGGTGCCGAAACGCTGGGCGAGTTGCAGCAGCTGCTTGGCGACCCGGCCGGGCACGTCGGTGAAGATGAGGTCGGCCAGGTTGTTGTTGGTGCGGCGCAGCCGGCGTGCCAGCACCCGCAGCAGCTGCTCGGCGATTTCGGGGCGATCGGCGATCCACGCCCGCAGCGCGTCGCGGTCCATCGACACCGCCCGCACCTCGGTGATCGTGGTCGCGCTGGAGGTCCGCGGGCCCGGGTCGAAGATCGACAACTCGCCGAACATGTCCGACGGGCCCATGATGGTCAGCAGATTCTCCCGGCCGTCGGGTGAGCGGCGGCCGATCTTGACCTTTCCCGAAATGATGATGTACAGCCGATCGCCCGGCTCCCCTTCAGCGAAGACCGTGTGTCCGCGCGGGAAGTCGACGGGTTGCAATTGTTTGGTCAGCGCGGAGACGGCGCTGGGTTCGACCCCCTGGAAGATTCCGGCCCTCGCCAGGATCTCGTCCACGTTGCCCCTTAAAGCTCTTCGATGATGTGATACGCCCGGGCCAGTTGCCCGGCTACTCCTCGGTCCGCTGCGCAGCCCGCATCATCGTCGGGCAGGCCAACCGCTTGCTAGTGAGATTGAGTCTAGAGGTAGGCCATTAGTTCGACGTGCCAACGCTACACACGATTGACGTGCTGAGTCGCCTGAAATTGCGGATTGGCCCGTGAATGCTTATTCCGCCGTGTCGGCAAGCCGGGCTCGACGGCAGTGAAGGCGGCGGTGAAGAACGGGTCGGCGTGATGTTTGCCAGCGCTGGATCTGGCCACCGGGGGATCGTTGATTCGCTCGGCCTGGCGCCGGTGCAGGTAGTCCAGGGCCTCCGGCATCCCCTCTCGGGCCAGCGTGCGCACATCCACGGCCTCGGCCCGCTCGAGAAACTCCGCGACCTCGGTGGCCGTGAGGGTGTCGTGGGCTAGGCTCTTTTCGAGCCGCCCCAGCCCGAGTGTCGCCAGCATCAGCAACCCCGGCACGACGGCCACCAGCAACCACGACACAAGGTGCCAGTAAACACGGCCAAGATCTCAGCGGGGTTACGAATCAGTACTCTGTCCAAGGTGACACTGGGTAAACCTGCCAGGCGCTCTGCGCCAACGCCCGCCCTGCCCGACGCCGCCGCAACCCGCCGCTGGTCTTCGGAAACCCGACTCGGCTTGGTGCGACGGGCTCGCCGCATGAATCGCGCACTGGCACAAGCATTTCCAAACGCGCACTGTGAGCTGGATTTCACCACGCCGCTCGAGCTGACGGTGGCCACCATCCTTTCGGCGCAGAGCACCGACAAACGGGTGAACATGACCACGCCGGCGTTGTTCGCCCGATACCGCACAGCGCTGGACTACGCACAGGCGAATCGCGCCGAACTCGAAGACCTCATCCGTCCCACGGGTTTCTACCGCAACAAGGCAGCTGCACTGATCCGTCTCGGGCAAGCTCTGGTCGAGCGGTTCGACGGCGAGGTGCCGGCCACCATGGCCGAGCTGGTGACGCTGCCCGGAGTGGGACGCAAGACCGCCAACGTCATCCTCGGAAACGCGTTCGGTGTCCCCGGAATCACCGTCGACACCCACTTTTTGCGATTGGTGCGGCGGTGGCGCTGGACCGCCGAGGAGGACCCGGTCAAGGTGGAGCAGGCGGTCGGCGAACTGATCGAACGCAGCGAGTGGACCGCGCTGAGCCATCGCGTGATCTTCCACGGTCGTCGGGTGTGCCACGCCCGCAAACCAGCGTGCGGGGTGTGCGTGCTGGCCCAGGATTGCCCCTCGTTCGGGCTCGGCCCCACCGAACCGCCGATCGCCGCGGCCCTCGTCCAAGGCCCGGAGACCGAGCACCTGCTGGCCCTGGCCGGGCTGTAGAACGAGGGTTGTAGAACGTGCGACTAACTCCGCCGTAGTGGAGCCGCTATGAGCACTCGCTGGACCATCGCAATCCTCACGGTGGTCGCCGCCTTGCTCGTGGCGCTGATGGTCGAGCTACGCACCACCTTCGTGCCGTCACCAACCCCGACTAGCCAGGCGACTGCCAACCGCGAACACCGCGGCGCAGACACACCCGCGGCGCTGGCAGGGCCTCGGCAGCGCGCGAACCTGCCGCCCTGTCCAACCGCTGCGGATGGGTCCGGCCCAGCGGCACTGCGTGGCGTCGTGGTGGAATGCGCGGCGGACGGCTCTGCTGTCGACGTCGCCCGCGCGCTGGCCGGTCACCGAGTGGTGCTCAACTTGTGGGCGTATTGGTGCATACCGTGCAGCGCCGAACTGCCTGCGATGGCCGAGTATCAACGGCGAGCCGGTTCGGATGTGATAGTGGCGACGGTGCATCAGGACGAGAACGAGACGGCGGCGTTGCTGCGGTTGGCGCAGCTTGGTGTGCGGTTGCCCACCCTGCAGGACGGCCGCCGCCGGGTCGCGGCGGCTCTGCGGGTCCCTAATGTGATGCCCGCGACGGTGGTGCTGCGGCCGGACGGTAGCGTTGCCCAGGTCTTGCCGCGGCCTTTCGCCAGCGCCGACGCGATCCAGGCCGCGGTCGGAGACCAGTCGTGAAGCCCGGCGACGATGCGAGCCGCGTAGCGGCCTGAGGAGCAGCCGGGCAATTGGACGCGCCCGGCGACGATGCGGGCCCCGTTGGGGCCTGAGGAGCAGCCGGGCAGTTGGACCAGAGGGAGGCGCCGGTGAGCGCAGGGGGTACCGCCCGCTCGCGGGCGACGGTTCCGCTGACGCCTGACGTCGGTCCGTCCTGGCTGCGTCCGCTGGTCGACAACGTTGGTCAGGTGCCCGACGCGTACCGGCGTCGGCTGCCCGCCGACGTGTTGGCAATGGTGACTGCCGCCAAGGAGACCGCGACGGCACGCCGCGGCGGACGCGATGCCGCGGTGCTGGTGCTGTTCTCCGGTCCGGAATTGGGCCCGGCCGGCGGCGGCGTCCCCGACGAGGCCGACCTACTGCTGACCGTGCGGGCCTCGACATTGCGCCACCACGCCGGTCAGGCTGCATTCCCCGGCGGCGTGTCCGATCCCGCCGATGACGGGCCGGTGGCCACTGCCCTGCGGGAGGCGCACGAAGAGACCGGTCTTGATCCCAGCCGGTTGCATCCCCTGGCCACACTGGAGCGAACCTTCATCGCGCCGTCGCGTTTCCACGTCGTGCCGGTGTTGGCGTACTCGCCGGATCCCGGGCCGGTGGCCGTTGTCAACGAGGCCGAAACCGCGATAGTGGCGCGGGTTCCGGTGCGCGCCTTCATCAATCCGGCCAACCGGCTGATGGTGTACCGCCGCACGTACAGCCGCCGCTTTGCCGGGCCGGCTTTCTTGTTGAATGAAATGCTGGTATGGGGATTCACTGGCCAGGTGATCTCGGCGATGCTGGATGTGGGCGGCTGGGCGCAGCCGTGGGACACCACCTACGTGCGTGAGCTGGACGAGGCGATGGCGCTAGTGGGCGAGGAAGGCGGTGCGCCGCAATGACCGCGATGACCTCGATAGCCTCGATGACCTCGTCGCAGTGGCTGGACATCGCCGTGCTGGCGGTCGCCTTCATCGCGGCCATTTCGGGTTGGCGGTCGGGGGCGTTGGGCTCGCTGCTGTCGTTCGTTGGTGTGCTGCTCGGCGCGGCCGCCGGCGTGCTGCTGGCCCCGCATATCGTGAGCCAAATCAGCGCTCCGCGCGCCAAACTGTTCGCCGCACTGTTCCTGATCTTGGCCCTGGTTGTCGTCGGCGAGGTGGCGGGTGTGGTGCTGGGCCGGGCGGTCCGTGGCGCAATCGGGAGCCGCATGGTCCGATTCGTCGACTCGCTCATCGGGGTGGCACTACAGCTGGTGGTGGTGTTGATCGCAGCCTGGCTACTCGCGACCCCACTGACACAGTCGAAAGACCAGCCCGCTCTGGCCGCTGCCGTTCGCGGGTCGCGGGTGCTGGCCCAGGTCAACGAGGTCGCACCCCGCTGGCTGAAGACAGTGCCCAAGCGGCTTTCCTCGCTGCTGAACACTTCCGGCCTGCCAGCCGTACTGGAGCCGTTCAGCCGCACCCCGGTCGTCGCGGTCGCGCCGCCGGACGCCGCACTGGCCAACAACCCGGTGATAGCTGCCACCCAGCGGAGCGTGGTCAAGGTCCGCGCCATCGCGCCCAGCTGCCAGAAAGTGTTGGAGGGCAGCGGATTCGTCATATCCCCCGACCGGGTGATGACGAACGCGCACGTGGTGGCCGGGTCCAACAGCGTCACCGTGGCGACCGGCGGCAATCCGTATGACGCCACGGTGGTGTCCTACGACCCGACGGTCGACATTGCCATCCTCGCGGTGCCGAACCTGCCGCCGGGGCCGCTGGCCTTCGCCGACGCTCCAGCGAAAACGGGTACCGACGTTCTGGTGATGGGCTATCCCGGCGGCGGTGACTTCGTGGCAACCCCGGCCAGGATTCGTGAGGTCATCGAACTCAGCGGGCCCGACATTTACCGCAACGCGACCGTTACCCGCGAGGTGTACACCATCAGGGCCGGTGTGGAGCAAGGCGATTCGGGCGGGCCGATGATCGACGTCAACGGTCAGGTGCTCGGTGTGGTGTTCGGCGCGGCAGTGGACGAAAACGACACCGGTTTCGTGTTGACGGCCAAGGAGGTGGCCGCTCAGTTGGCCAGGATCGGCGACACTCAGCCGGTGAGCACCGAGGGCTGTGTCAGCTGAACCGGGGCCCGTGTACCTGCTCCAGAAACCTCATCAGGTGCCGGCTGACTTCTTTCGGTGCCTCTTCATGGCTGAAATGTCCTGCGCCGGCGATGGATACGTAGCGTCCGTGTGGCGCGTAGCGCTGAGTGCGTTCGACCGGGTCGGCCAGCACGTACGGATCGGCGTCACCGCGCAGATGTAGCAACGGGATTCCGAGTTGTCGGCTCATCGCCTTCATGAAACGACGGCCCTCGTCGCGCAGCTGGCTGCGCACCGCCCAGCGCTGATACTCGAGCGCGGAGTGCGCCGCCGACGGAATCTGGATCGCCTGCCGCAGATGGCCAATGGTTTCTGAGAAGTCTTCGGACGCGAGCCATTTGGCGCTGGAACGGCTACGGACCAGGCGCTCGATCTCGTCCGCGTTATTTCGGGTAAGCAAGCGCTCCGGCCAGATCGGCAACTGATAGCGGAGCAGCGACGGCAACAAAGCGCGTCCCTGATCGCGCCGCGCGAGCGCCGAGCGTCGCAGCGCCGCAGGGTGCGGCGAGCTGATCAGTGCGATGGCTCGTACCAGCCGGGGATGAAGCAGCGAGGTAGCCCAGCAGACCAACCCGCCCTCGGCATGGCCGACCAGGGTTGCCGACGAGTGCCCGAGCGCGCGGATGAGTCCAGCGGCGTCGCCGGCGAGTGTCCAGCCGTCGTAGCCGCGGGGCGGCTTATCGCTGCCGCCGTAGCCGCGCAGGTCAACCGCGACCACCCGGGCCCCGGTCAGTCCGCGCAACTGATGACGCCAAGACCACCAGAACGAGCCGAAGCCGTGCAGCAGGATCACCAGTGGCCGCGCCGTGGGCGGGGTGGTCGCATCCTGGTCGGCCGGCGCTGCCACGACCACATGGAACCGGATGCCGTTCGCATGCACGTCCAGATGGCGCCATGGCCCGTCGATACGGGTCACCGACGGATCTGGCGGTGCCATCTACCAACCTGAGGGGTCTGCGGGAGTCCTGCCGGTGGACGTGGTAAGCGCATGCCGGCCGGCCTTGTCATGGTCTGGGCGCAGCGCGGTGCGTGTCTCCTTGACCGATTCGATGGTCTGTCGAGGCCCCCGGATCCGGCGCACCTTGAGGTAACCGAAGAGCGCCAGCACCGCGGTCACCACGACCATGATCCCGAAGACGAGCAGGAAGGCCACCCATCGCCATAGCCGGGTGTCGAGCAGCTCGGCGAGGAAGAAGAAGAAAAAGAAGGTGGAGTAGAACAGCACCGCCAGCGCCGAGATGAAGAAAAAGCTACCGGTCAGGCCCTTCTTGACGTCACGGGTGATTTCGGCTCGGGCCAGTTCGACCTCGGCCCGAACCAGCGTCGACACCTGGGTTGTCGCCTCCTTGACCAGGTCACCGATCGACGGCTGCCCGGGCAAGGCGTGCGGGTCGGTCAACGGGATCGTGGTCAGCGTGCCGGGCACACCATCCTTGCGGCCGCCGTTGACTCCGGCGTTCTTCCGATCGGCTTTGCTCACAGACGGTCCTCCCGGTTCGCTCTTGTCGCGGTTCATGTTGCCATGCGCTGCGGTGCCAGACGAGGCCAGCCGAACAGCGGACCACCCGAGCACCAGCTGTCGTCCCCGCCTGCGCAACGACGGGCGACGCAGCGGCGATACTTTAGACTGACGCAGCTGTTCTGGACTTCATTGACGGGAACATTGCTTTGCAGACCACGTACCACTGGTGGCCACGTGTTGCGGCCGCGATGGTGGCCGTGCTGCTGGCTCTGGTCGGCCTGCCCGCCACCACCGCGGCGGCGGACGACAAGGTTCCCTTGGGCGGCGGTGCGGGCATCGTTGTCAACGGCGACGCGCTCTGCACCCTGACCACTATCGGCACCGATAACAGGGGCGAGCTGATCGGCTTCACTTCCGCGCACTGTGGGGGGCCCGGCGCGCAGGTCGCCGCTGAGCAGGCCCAAGACCGCGGCACGCTGGGCACCATGGCGGCCGGCAACGACAATCTCGACTACGCGGTGATCCGGTTCGATCCGGCCAAGGTCGCGCCGGTGGGCAATTACGGCGGCTTCGTGATCAATGGCATCGGTCCGGACCCGGCCTTCGGCCAGATCGCCTGCAAACAGGGCCGCACGACCGGCAACTCCTGCGGCGTCACCTGGGGTCCGGGCCAAGACCCCGGCACCATCGTCATGCAAGTGTGCGGAAGACCGGGCGACTCAGGGGGGCCGGTCACCGTCGACAACCTACTGGTCGGGATGATCCACGGCGCGTTCAGCGGAAACCTGCCGACCTGCGTCATCAAGTACATCCCGCTGCACACGCCGGCGGTGGTGGTGTCGATCAACGCGGTCCTGGCCGACATCAACAGCAAAAACCGGCCGGGGGCTGGGTTCGTCCCGGTCCCAGCCTAAATGCGGTCAGGACTATATGCCGGCTCGGATGGCGTCGACGGGCCATCAACATCGGCCTGCTCGAACCGGGGACGCTAACGCCGGGCGATTGGGTGCTGATCCATGTCGGGTTCGCGCTGTCCAAGATCGACGAGGCTGAGGCGAAGGCGACACCGGACTTCCTCACCGGGCTTGGGCGGCGCCTACACCGACGAGGTCGCTGCTCTGGCCGACTCCAGGACCGACTGACCGGGAGGGGCGATTCGTCGACGAGTACGCCGAGAAGGCCAGAGCGCTGGCGACGCGGATCGCCGAGCTGTACGAGCCCCGGCCGGTCGTACAAGTTCATGGAGATCTGCGTCGGGCACACCCACACGATCTACAAGCACGGGCTGGAGGACTACCTGCCGGAGACGATCACGCTGGTGCACGGGCCCGGCTGCCCGGTCTGCGTGATCCCCATGGGCCGCGTGGTGGACGGGTTCGAATCTTGTCCCCACTAGTAGAAAAGTGACCCTGACCAGGACGAACGGCGGATCATTCGGTGAATCGCCATCGTCTACCTGGGACAAATGGGAACGACGACAGCCGCCGAGACTGGTCGGCAATCGGCGATCACGGGGTGTGGGGGTGTGACCGCTGGGGCTTCGCCCTAGCCGTCGTGGTCAGCGGCGCTTATCGGACCAGTGTTTTGGGGTCGGGGAAGCCCATTTTGGTGTAGCCGGGTGCGCTCTTTCGTAGCGAAGAGGCGAGTACCGGTGTGAGTTCGTCGTGGTAGTCGTGCACGGTCGCGGTGGTCTTGGCGGGGTGGGGCCGGGTGATGCGCCCGACGTATTGGACGAGTCTGTTCTTCAAGGTGATCGGGGCGGCGAGAAACAGTGTGTCCAAGGCCGGGCAGTCGAATCCCTCGCCGATGAATGAGCCAGTGCCGACGATCAGCAAGGGTTCGGTATCGCCAGTGTGATTGGCAAGTTGTTCGGAGATCTCACGGCGCTGCCGCGCCTTCATCTGGCGGCTCAGTACGACGACTGACCGGGTTTGGTGGCGGCTTCGGCGCGCTCCCACGGTTCGGCGAGCTCGTCGCGGATCGTTGTGAACTGCTCGGTCAGGTCGCTGCAGATAATGTGCGTTCGGCGCCAGCGTCGGCGAGCTGCTGCATGCGGATCCCGTTGGTGCGGAAGCCTCGGGGGTAGGCCTCGTCGAGCACTTCGCGGGCGTAGCTGGGTGCGGCGGCCGGGCTGAGCGTATGTGAGTAAGCATCGAACAGGTACAGGGCCATCTCATGCTGGCGTCGGGCACGGATGTTCGTCGCATGCGGGCCGGTTGCTGGCGAGCAGCTTGGGCAACGGTTTGTAGCTGGCCGGGCCGCCCCAATTGGGTCAGCGCGAAGTACATGAAACACCGCTCGGCGTCGCTCACGTCGATCGCGACGGTCTGATCTGCGTCAGTGTCACTCATTTGGCCGCCGCTAGCCTATCGGGGAGT
>DASPOT010000132.1:0-2038 GCA_035625875.1 Mycobacterium sp.
CTGAGGCGTTTCCGACTTAACCGCAGAGATGGTGTGCGAAATTACCCAATACATGGCGTCTCCCCGGTGGGGTTGGTGCCGGTTCGGCGATGGTAGTCGAGGCGACGCTGCCGCGCCCGTTCGAGGCCCTCGCGGCGGGCCCGGCGGATGGCTTCGCCACGGCCGGCGTGTTCGTCGTCCGGGGTAACGTACCCGATCGCCTCGTGCAACCGTACCGAATTGTATTCCGTTCGCACTCTTTCTAATTCGGCTTCAAGCAGGGCGGGATCGGCGATCGTCTCCAGGTGCGGCCACTCTGCCTTGATGTGGCCGAAGAACGATTCGATCCACGCCTGATCCTGAGGCACCCCGGGGCGGCCATGGTGCTGGGCGATCGCCATCAGGGCCATGAACGCACGGGTGCGTTCCGCGGTCATCGGGGCACCGTTGTCCGACACCGCGAGCAGGATCGGCCGGTGTGGGTCGTCGGGGTCCAGGTCCAGGCGTTCATCGGTGAGCAGACCGAGCAGTCCTTCGACCTCGAGAGCGTGCTCGAAGATCACCGTCACCTGGGTTGCGGTCTCCTCAATCGAGACCAAGGTGTCGATCCACTTGCGGCTTACCATGTCCACTATCGCGAAGACGACGCGGCGGGCGCGGGTGAAATGCGTGGCGTCCCAGATCCAGATCCGGTTTGGTGCCCACACCAGCCAGTCCGGCCACGGGCGCTTCTCGGACCGGCTGCGCGGTACTGGCGCGGGCAGGGACAGCCCGTGATCGATGAGCACGCGGCGAAAACTGGCCGGTGACACCCACACCAGCCGCTCGTAGGAGCCGCGGTGAGCAAGCTTGCGGTGGCTGCGGTCGATCGGTCCCCAGCGTTCAGCGACATTGAGAATGGCGGCCACCTCGTCGGGCAGCAGCGCGTGCACCGGATACCCGCCCGGCGCCTGGTCGACCAGCGTGCCGGTGTCGCGGCACCGCGCCCGCCAGCGATGCACCCGCGAGTCGGATACCTGCCACAGCGCGCACGCCCAGGTGTGGGTGAACCCGGCCGCGACCGCGTCGTCGACCGTCTTGAGGACCAGTTCCTTCGCCTCGGCGGGGACCCGCGCCGGCACCGGCCCGCTTAGCCCCAACCGGCTTTTCCCCGCGCGATCGCCAGCTCGATCGCCTGTGCCTTGACCGCCTCGGTCAACTGCGCGATCTCCGCCCGCGCCGCCTCCAACTGCCAATCCCGTTGCGTACCAGGACGCCCCGGTTTGCGGGCAAGCGCCGCCAACGCGGCGTCCTTGACCGTGCGGCGGATCCCAATCACCGTCGACACGTCGACCTGCCACTTGCGCGCAGCCTCGGCCTGCGAAATCTCGCCCGCGGTGATCTGCAGGAAGATCTCCCACTTCGTCTCCGCCGACAACACCGCCGGCCGTCGACGACCGCTGTTGGACTCGGGCATGAACTACTCCTCTCGGATCACCCGAGAAGACTGCCACCCTTGGGTAATTTCTCACCCCGATCTCTGCGGCGAAGTCAGACGCAAACCAGGTGCTGGGGACCTTTTCGGTCGGACAGCGCTCTTTCATGGTCGGCGCAATGCATGTGGAGGCCGGCAGCGTTATCTGGGGTTCGATTGGAGTGTGTATGACTGTTCCCGATTAGGGACGGCCGATCGATTTGGCCTAACGGGGAACAGTGCGAGTTGCCCCGTGTTCCCGATTACGGTTTGAACCGACCGCGAACAGGGGTGGCTTGGCGCCTGCGAGCGCGTACCAGCAGTGGCAAGCGAGACAAACGAGACAAGGTGACCCACGGAAACGTCGGTTATCGATGGGGCGAAACGCTTGTCTCTGGCTTTGATCTGGCTTTGTGGTCATCGTGGTGCAGGAGGGCGGCTAGCATATATGTGGTGACCAGGCCTGCTGGGCTTGACCCCGTTTGGTGGACACAGGGTCAGGCGGCTTGTGCCGTCTGAGTGAGTCGGTTTTCGAACTCGACGGGACAGATCATACCCAGCGATGAGTGGCGTCTGCGTCGGTTGTATACCCGTTCGATCCAGTCG
>DASPOT010000133.1:0-6459 GCA_035625875.1 Mycobacterium sp.
CCTGCAGTGCGGGCGCGGTGAGCCTTCTGCCGGCACGCCGACGAGCAGTAGAGGGCGTCAGCGCGGCCCGTCAAAGCGCTACCGCACACCGCACAGGACCGCCCAGTCTCGGTCATAGCCGTTATGTTACGGCTTTAGCTATTCTCCGGTCAGGGCTAATATTCGTTACGCGACGGCTATGGCCGTACCGAGCAAACCACCGTTAGTTTAGTGGATGGGTCGCCGCGGCGGCCGCGGGCGAGATCCGGTGCTACAGCGCTACGCGCCCTGCCGCAGCTCCGCCTCGGCCCGGTGCCAGTTCTCCTCGTCGGTCCCGCCTTCTCCGGATTGGGAGATGTCGTAGGCGCGTTCGGCGATCATCTCCTGCGTGATCTCCGGCGCCGCTGCCTTCTTCGTCGTCGCCTTGGGGGTGGTCGGCTTCTCCGTCCCCACCGCTTCCTCCGGCACCGCGGCTTTCTTCGTCGTCGCCTTGGGGGTGGTCGGCTTCTTCGTCCCCACCGCTTCCTTCTCCGGCGCCGCGGCTTTCTTCGTCGTCGCCTTGGGGGTGGTCGGCTTCTTCGTCCCCACCGCTTCCTTCTCCGGCGCCGGGGCCTTCTTCGTCGTCGCCTTGGGGGTGGTCGGCTTCTTCGTCCCCACCGCTTCTGTCTTCGTCTCCTTCGCTGCCATACCGGTGCTCCTCCTCGTGCGCGATCGAGTTCGAGGCGTCGATACCCGGCCTTGCCCGGTGGTCACTCCCGCTCCCGCAGTTCGAGCTCGTCGGTCGCGGCGCCTGCGTGTCGCGCCTCAGAGTCCCATCCGAGGCGTTCGGACGCAAGGCGCACCGATCGCGTAGCAGCCTTACGCGCGTTCGAGGAGCAGCGGGCGATAGTCGCCGAGCGCGGCGGCCACGCCCTCGAGCACTTGGTCCAGCGCCCGCCCAGCAGGTCCAGCCCGGGCTCGTCGCCGCGCGGTAGGCGCATGTGCTCTCGGTTGGCGGAGGCGGCTCGTAGGCCGACCCGACCGCCTCAGGGCGTCGGGCGCGGAGGGCAAACGCCTGGCGGATCACGTGCTTCGGGATCTCGACGCCGGTCTACCCGAGCATCGTCTGGACCGCCCAGCCAGTCGACCGGACGCCGGGTGTCGTGGTCGACGAGCGAAAGTAGGGCAGCTCGTGGCCGTTGTCGTGGTCCGGGATGCCCGGCGAGGTGAGGCGCAGCACGAGCAGGCCGATCGCCGAGCGCGAGCCGGCGGCCTGGCCGGCGATGTTCTCGTCCCGACCGAAGTACTGCTGCACACCGAGCTTCTGCCAGGCATCGAACCCTGAATTGGGCCCGACGAGCGGAATGCCGGCGGCGAGGGCCGCCTGCACGCCGCCGGCCATGGCGTCGGGCTTGGCAAGAGTCACCGCGATACCGTCGACATTGCTGTCGATGGCGGTCTGCAGGAGGTTGGCCTGGTTGGGGTAGCAGCATGCGCAGCAGCACATCGGGCGGCACGCTGCCCAGGTGCGGGTTGGCCGTGGCGATGGTGTCCTGTCAGCAGTCATTCGGCACCGTTGGACAGAAAGGTCTTCCGCCCGTTGACGTCACGGCTCACTCGTAGAGGTCGGCCACCTGGGCACGGCCGCTAGCCTCCACCTCGGCCTGACGCCTGGCCTCCTTAAGGTGGTCCCACTTGTGTTGCCTGTAACCGCCCGGCTCCCAGCCATCACGCTCACCGGCTTCCGCGTGGGCCTTGCGCTCAGCGATCTGCGCGCGGTACCGAGCAACGTCTTCGGGGGCCAGACTTGCGGGGTAGTACCGCAGACCCGCAGCTAGCTCAGCATGCAGCCGCTTGTCCGGCTCGGTTGTCGCCACTATGCGTCCTCATCTTCTCCGTCGATGTCGTCGTAATAGGCTTCGCCATCTTCGTCAGCCCAAGGCTCGGTCGTCGATGTCGCGCCGGTCACCGGTAGCACGTGCCGAGAGGGATGGTGTGCACAATCAACACGTCGAAACCCGCTGCGCGGCAATGGTACAACCGGATCGGCGGAGGATCACAAGGCCGGGCCACTGATTCATCTGTTCCAATATGCAGTGGTTTACCGGTAACCCGCCGTATTCGATTCTGTCGTATTCGTCGGTGCAGCGACAATAAACTGGTCGATTCGACGAGGGAGGTTAGGCAGCCAGCGCGGCGCGGGCGGCGACATGCGTCTGTCCTGCGTACCCGCCGCCGAACAGCACGACATGCGCCAGTAGCGGGAAGAGCTGGTGCAGCCCGATGCGGTTGCGCCAGCCGGGTTTTAGCGATCGCACGTGCTGGTAACCTGCGAGGATAGCGTCGTAGTGCGGGCAACCGAACAGCGCCAGCATCGCCAGGTCGGTCTCGCGGTGACCGGCGTGCGCGGCCGGGTCGATCAGCACCACCCCGTCGGGTGTCCACATCACGTTGCCGCTCCACAAATCGCCGTGCATCCGAGCCGGCTGGTCATCGTCGTCGAAGTCGCCCGCACGGCAACGCGCCACGACGGAGTCGATTATGGCACGAGTCGAAGCATCCAGCCGTGCCGCCGCGAGCTCGGCCATCGGGACCAGCCGCTCCTCGGCGTAAAAATCGCCCCAGCATCGGTGCCACCGCAGCGACATCGGCAAGGGCTGCGACAACGGCCCGAAGAACCCCGGCCCGTCCCACCCGTCGGGCCCTGCGCCGAACGCCGCCGCACCCGCGTCGTGCGTGACGGCCAGTCGGCTGCCGAAGGCGTACCCCGCCTCGGGGCTCGGAGTCACCGAATCAAGCCGACGCAGGGTCAGGCTCGTTGCGTTAAAAGAAACAACCGGCGCGCAGGGCACACCGCCGTCAACATTTGAAAGCCATCGCAGCCCCGCGGCTTCCCAAGCGAAGAAGCCAGTGGGCGCGCCCGCATGGTGCTTGACGAAGTCGGTCACGCTGTGACCGATGATGATCCACCGGGCCGGTCAAAGCGGTTCGGGTGCAGCCGAACCCATTCGGCCACCTCGTCGTTGGAGATCAGGTCCTTGCCGTTGGCACCGCGCCATGCGGCGAGCAAGCCCAGCTCGACATCGGCGGCGTCCATCGACGCGCTGGCCGCCTCAATCGGGATGTCCGCCTCCCGTATAGACGCATTCATCGCGCTTCCACTATAGACGCGGAACAGCTTTGGGGAGTGAATAGTACAACTTCATACCAGTAACCCGCCGTATTCGAATCCGTCGTACGGTGCTTTTGCTGAATGCATCTCCGGGTCCTTTGGCGATCCCCCGCCGGGGGAGTGGCGCCGTTATCTGACCCGCCGGCGCTGGATGCGACACCGAACTCGTCGACGTTGGCAGCCGCACGCGTCTCCAACCAGCTCGACATCGCTCAAAGCAGATCACTGCTTTCTGACCGCACAGGGTTGATTCATCTGATGCATCATCGGACTGGATATCGGCAGATCAGCGCATCGAAAAGCGTTGGGAGAGCGAATGCTACGATGTTTGTCCGACATAATATGATATTTTGGGCGAAACTGATTGGGGGTGCAGAAGTTTCGCCTAGACGCTCCTAGTACATTGCCGTCCGATGTTGCCTTCTCGAATCTGCCCCGGTTCCTGTCCGATATGCGAAAAGGCGAGAGTCGTTACGTTGGATGATCCCACGGGCCCAACGCCAGCTTCGCCATACCCAACCTCGTGAAAGAAGAGCCGAGCGCACAGGTTGCCACCACGTGTCCCGCCTGCCGGCACCCGCTCGGCCCAGCGGTATCGATGAGCTGATCTGTGCGCTACGCGGAGGATGGTGACAACCAAACGATGCGACTGTCACCGTACGGCCAACGTAACCATCGCCTGATCCTTCAGTGATTAGGCTGACCGGCATGAGTTTTTTTAACTCGATCCCCCAGCCGCCGCCTCCTGAGCCGGTGCGACGGCCTCACCCGGCCTGGATGCAACCAGATGCGGTGATCCCCGGATCGGTACCTGGCGAGCTGCTGCTGATCCGTACCGAGGAGGTAGCGGTGGCCATCGGCGGCATTTGCGCCTACCCGAACGGGTTCGAGTTCACTGCTCACGTGCGCATGCGCGGCAAGGACGTGAACGTGTCGGGCTGGCATGGCGATCCATTCGACCGCTTCGGGCGGCGCGGCGGGCAAACATCCGGCGACGTCTTGCGGCTGGGTCTTCTGTACGCCGACGGGCGGCGCGGCGCGACCACCGGCGGCCACTGGCGGCCTGATAGGGATGACGATCCCGAACGCTTGGTCCTGCTGCCCGGCGGCAGCGGTGGGAGTCCGGGGCGGTGGGACTGCAAGTTCTGGGTGCACCCGCTGCCGCCGGACGGCCCGGTGACATTCGTGGCAGCCTGGCCTAAATACGGGACGGCGGAGACCCGGGCGGAGCTGGACGGGGCGGCGATCCGCGCAGCCGCCGCGCGAGCGGTGATCCTGTGGCCGGAGGAGCCGGAGATCAACCCCGGGGGCGGTGTCTGGAGCAGCGGGACGATCACTGCGCACAAGGCTGACGAGCCAGGATCGGAAGCGGAACCGGACCGCCCGCAGCACTGATCTCGATTCTGGGGCCATCTGGGGGCTGTGCGCTCTTTGGCGGCGCCCAGACTTCTCACGCGCACGCCGTGCGGGCACCGGCGCACCGCGTCCCGAAGCGCCGCCAGCAGCGCCGCCGTGGCGTCGGATCGGCAGTTTGTGCAGACGACCGCGGTGAACGGCCCGGCGGTGTGGCGTTTGCCCCCGGTCATCGCGGTGCCCGCGGATTGTTCACCCGAGCGGCCGGCGATGGGGCGCAGGTTCTGCGGGACGCGGCCGGACGCCACTCCTTAATGAAAGCGATTTTCAGTATCATCAGTCTTAGGTTACCGTGACGGCAAGCCTCTCGACAACGGTTTGCATTAAGGAGGGAGGGGTGTGAGCGTTGCGGTGTTCGGATCGGGGTGCGGGACGGTTGGGTTTCGCCGGCCCCGCCGCCCGCGACGCCGGTGAGGCGGGCGGGTTGGCAGCACTGGGGCGTCGGCGGTGAGGATCGTGCTGCACAGGTGACCGGCGATCGATTGGAGTCAGAACTATGCGAAAAGTCATGGCTTCGGATACCGGCCCGGGATCGAACCTGGCGGGGGTGTCGGCAATGACCCACGCATCGGTGGGGTCAAGCGACGAGTTCGCGTGCCGAGCGTAGCCATGACGCCGCGTCGGGTGGCCAACTCACGATGCGGCCGATGACGCCTCCGCTGTTTGTCCAGCCTGCGGTGATCGCGGCGGCGGCAAGCGAGGTGCAATGACGGCCATGGCCGACGCTGATGGTGCGAATGTCGTTTGCGCGCAACATCTGTAGTAGCCGGTGCAGTTCGGCGCCAGTGTGGTTTGGGGGCACTGCGGCGGCTACTGGGTAGCGGGTCATGATGTAGTCGGGAATTCGTACGGGGGTGAACTCGAGGCCGGAATTGGGGGCGCATGGGCGCAGCTGCCGGGGGCTTAACCAACAGCTGCGCCCGCGGAACGTGCGTGAGCAGCGGGCGCCGCCGGTCCGGGCGATCGCGCTTCGACACCATGCCCGTCAGACGTCGGTAGTGCTGTACCTCGTCTTGACGGGAGGCGCTGCGAGCAGTGGAGGGAGCTCGGTCAGTCGCCCTTCGCCGGCACGAAAACTGCGGTAGGCCTCGTCGTGCTCAACCGTGTCCCAGCGTTCGTAGATGAGCCAGTGCGCTTCGTCGTCCTGATCGACGAGCACGTCGGTACCGAGGTTCCCGTCGAACGCCCGGGTGTCTTGAAGTGCTCGGCGCATAACATCGCGCGCGGCAGGCACCGACTCGGGCTTCAGCCTGAGTTCAAGTATCACCGTGATCGGCATCGTCGTCTCCTCATATCGGGGGTCCAGGGTCCCGCTTGGGGCGGCGATGTTAAGTCGCCCAGCCGCAGATCTCCGCCAAGATAACTTAGACATCCTCAAATGCCCACGACCTCTCCGATAACCCCAGTGTTAACGTCGACCACGCCGAGGCCGCTGTCGGCACTGACCTTCACTGCGATCGGCCGGGTAGAGCCGATTAACGCCAGCTCGACCAGGTCGAACAGTTCCTCCCTGCTCACCGTCGTGCTCTCCTATCTCCGCTAGCGACGATTACCACGCGCCCGCCAAATCAAACGTCCGCGACGGCACCAGCGCGAGAAGAGTGCTGGCACGAGCGGCTTTAGACGAGCTCATACAAAGTTCCGTGCTTGCTGGTCATGGGGTTGACCCCTGACGGTGGACACCTGACTGGTGGGACTGCTGGTCCCGCGGGAAGGATGTCCGTATGTCGGGCAAGCGCAGAAAGTACACCCCGGAGTTTCGGGAGCAGGCTGCCCGCCTGGTGATTGAGACCGGCCGCCCGGTGGCTCACGTGGCCGCCGAGATCGGTGTCGGTGAACAACTGCTGGGGCGTTGGGTGCGCCTCCAACGTCGAGCTGCCGCGGCTGGTGATACTGGCGCGGTGTTAGATGCTGAT
>DASPOT010000134.1:0-12968 GCA_035625875.1 Mycobacterium sp.
GGCTGATCAGCGCCGCTGATGAGGTACGGCGCCGCCTCGAACGTGACCTGCATGACGGCGCCCAACAACACCTCGTCGCTTTGGCGGTGCTCATCCAACTCGCGCGCACCGCCGAACACGACCGCTATCAGCCGCTGCTCACCGAGGCGTCCGGGCTGCTGGAGACCGCGATCGCCGAGATCCGCAGACTCGCCCACGGTATCTACCCCCCGCTGCTGGTCAGCGGCGGTCTGGCCGAAGCCCTGCCGGCGGTTGCCGCGCACGCCCCGGTCCCCGTGCAGCTGAACCTGCAGGGCCTCGGGCGCTACCCAGCTTCGGTCGAGGCTGCCCTGTATTTCTGCTGCAGCGAAGCATTGCAGAATGCCGCCAAACACGGCGGCCCCGGCACCACGGTCACGATCACCGCCCATGCCGACGACCGGATGCTTACTCTCACCGTCAGCGACACCGGCCGTGGATTCGACCGCGCGACCGTCGGCACCGGGCTGACCAATATGACCGACCGTCTGTCGGCCATCGGCGGGCACCTCGTGATCGACACCGCGCCCGGACGTGGCACCCGCATCACCGCCGTCATCGCCACCCGAGTGCAACCAGGCTGCTCCAGCCCGCAAATGGTGGACCTCGTCGTGGTCTGACACGCCCTCGGCGTTGAGCCTGGCGGGAAGACAGAGTCGGTACGCAGGGTGGAGGGCCATGTCTACCGACAAGGCCCGCACAATGGCCGAGATGGGTCGGATCATCGACGCCGTCAGGGAGATCGTCCCCCGAGAGAAGTGGCCTGAACTGCAAGCCAAGCTCCGGGGCGAGCCAACCCCGCCCTCCAAGATCACTAGTGCGCTAGTCCCTCAGGCACCGCCTGTCCGGGTCATCCCCATCAGCGACCGAGCCGAGGAACAGTGATTGAGGGACTTAGGGTGCCGACCTTGGCACTGGAGGAAACCACACGCTGGTTGTCTAGACCGAAGCGCGATCGCCGGAGTAAGCCAGCGCCTCGGTGAACCGCCGACTACTGGACTTGTTTCCGTGGGTCCAGCCGCGGGAGCGGCTGCTTTGCGGCTTGCCGGAGCAGCTATTGTAGGTGCCGCGCTGGAGGCGGCCCCGGGCGCTGCTTGCTCGGCCAGTGCGCGTGCGAAGTCCGAGCACCGTGGGAATCGGTGGTCGGGGTCCTTGGCGAATGCCGCTGCGAGCACCGAGTCCAGAGCGGCTAGCTCGGGGCGAGTGTCCACCAGCGCCGGTGGCGGGGAGTTCAGGTGGCGGCTGATGACCACCGCGGGATTGGAATGCGGGAACAGCTGGAGCCCGGTGAAAAGGTAATAGGCGGTGGCGGCCAGAGCGTACTGATCGGCCCGACCGTTGATTTCCTCGCCCATCAGTTGTTCGGGGGCCGCATACGCGATGGTGCCCACGGTCATATTGGTCGTGGTGAGACCGCTGATGTCGTCGATGTTGCGCGCGATGCCGAAGTCGGCCAGCAAGATCCGTTGCTCGTCATCATTGTCGTCCAGGTGATCGAGCATGACGTTGGCCGGTTTGACGTCGCGGTGCAGCAGGCCCTGCTTGTGGGCGTAGTCAAGCGCACTCGCCAGCGCGGTCACGATCCGCACGACCTGACCGGTTGGCATGCCTGCTGGGTACCGGCTGGCAAGCAGGCACGCCGCGTCGTCCAGGCCGTCGACGTAGTCCATCGAGATCCACAGCTGGCCGTTGTACTCGCCGCGGTCATAGACGCTGACGATGTGGGGGTGCCACAGCGTTGAAGCCAGATCGGCCTCGCGGTTGAAGCGGGCACGGTACCCGGGGTCGGCGGACACGGCTGCCGGAAGCACCTTCAGGGCGTCACGACGCGGCAGGCGGAGATGCTCGGCCGGATAGACCTTGCCCATCCCGCCAGAGCCCAACAGGCGCATGATCCTGAAGCCAGCAAAAGATTCCCCCGCGCTCAATGGCATGAGCCGCATATTACGAACAGCGGGCGTGCCGGGTTAAAGCTGGCAACGGCCTCGCGCGCGTCGCGTCCTCGGCGCGACCGCTAGCACCGCATATGAGCCGTCGGTCGTAAGTTACCGACGGTCGGCACCGCTCAGGGCGATGCCTCACGGTAAACGGGCCGGTTCCGGGCGGGCCGGGCAGCGGACCCGGAGTGCTATTGAACGCATCCGGACAGGATTGAGCGCTCGGCGCGAGGGTATCCCGCATTTAGTCCATAGCAGAACGACGGCGAGGCAGGTCGCCGGGCCGATCGGCGCTTGCCGACGCTGAGAAAAGGGGCGTCAACGCCGTGGATGCTTTCGAGGTGATCCTCGATCGCCGGATCTTCCATGCGTGTCAACAAGTGAAGAGCGCAAGGGCGCTCGGCCACCACGCCGCCGTCATCACGTCCATGGAACTGGTGGACCAGCTGCTCGATCAACGCCTGCAGCATCGTCGACCGATGCCTGGTTGAACCAGGCCGCCTCGGCAGCACACCCATTAGATTTGCGAGGCTGAGCCGCTCACGGCCTGGTCGTCAAATTGTCCGTCGCCGGGTTGCGGCTCGCTTACGCCTCGGCGGCCTCCACAAACCAGCTTGGATCGCGGTAGCGCGCGGGCGGGAGGCCGCGGCCGCGGATTATGTGCTGGCACCTGCGCGCCGTGGCGACTTCAACGATGTTCTCGCAACGATGGACAAGTTTGCTTGCGAGAAGTAGTTCTTGGTCAACATCGGCGACGAGAAGGGCAAGTTGCTCGACGCAGCCGTCCGACGGGCCGATCCGCGGCTGGCGCTGGAGCTGGGCACCTACTGCGGCTACGGCGCGCTGCGGATCGCCCGTGGGGCCCCTTCGGCGAGAGTGTTCTCGGTAGAGTTGTCGGTCGCCAACGCCGACATCGCCCGCCGCATCTGGTCCCACGCAGGAGTCGACGACCACGTCACCTGCGTCGTCGGGACGATCGGTGACGGCGGCCGCACGCTCGACAAGCTGGAAACCGACTACGGGTTTGCCGCCGGTGCGCTGGACTTCTTGTTCATCGACCACGACAAGGACGCCTACCTGGCGGATCTACACAGCATCATGGCTCGTGGCTGGCTGCATCCGGGTTCGATCGTCGTCGCCGACAACGTCAAGTTTCCGGGCTCACCCGAGTACCGCGCCTATATGCGAGAACAAGAGGGTAAGCATTGGAAGACCGAGGAGCACAAGACGCACGTCGAATACCAGACGTTGCTCGGGGACCTTGGTACTCGAATCCGAGTACATGGTTTGGCGCGCACGGCATCCGCCAACGCTTCGCGCAAGCCTGGACCGCACCTGTCAGCCGCCCGCTGAATCGAACGTTGCACAAGATTGCTTCGTCATCACCAATAGAAAACAGAGCTAGACTTTCGAATCACGAGAAACCAGTGCGGAGGACGGACCTGCTGCACAGGATTGCGAGGCTGGCCATCGTCGCTCCACGACGGGTCATCGCCGTGGCAGCGTTGCTGGCGCTTGCTCTGGCAATCTTTGGGGTCCCCGTCGCCAAGAGTCTGTCCACGAGCGGCTTCCAAGACCCGACGTCGGAGTCGGCGAAAGCCACCCGGCTGCTGACCGACAGATTCCACCAGGGCGACGTGCAGCTGATGGTCATCGTCTCCACACCCCAGGGCATCGACAGCCCAGCCGCCCGCTCCGCGGGCACAGAGATCGTCGACCAGCTGCCCCGCTCACCGCACGTTGCCACCGTCACCTCGCCGTGGACAGTGCCCCCGCGGGCAGCCGCCGAGCTTGTCAGCAGAGACGGCACGGCCGGGCTGATCATCGCCGGCATCATCGGGGAGGAGAGCAGTCAGCAGCAATACACCAAAGAACTCTCTGCTCAAATAGCACACGACCGCGACGGTGTTACCGTACGGACCGGCGGCGTTGCGACGGTCAACGTGCAGGTCACCGAGCAATCCCAGCGCGACCTGCTGTTGGTGGAGTCGCTCGCGATTCCGCTCAGCTTCCTGGTTCTGGTCTGGGCGTTCGGCGGCCTGCTGGCCGCAGCGCTGCCCGTGGCCGTCGGCGCGATGGCGATTGTTGGCGCACTGGCCGTCCTGCGCGCGATCTCGTTCGCCACCGACGTGTCAATCTTCGCGCTCAACCTCACCACCGCGGCGGGGCTGGCGCTGGCCGTCGACTACACACTGCTGATGATCAGCCGCTTCCGCGACGAGTTGGCCGACGGGGCAACCCGCGAGGACGCGCTCGTCAGAACCATGGAATCGGCCGGCCGCACGGTGGTGTTCTCCGCCACGACCGTCGCGCTGGCGGCGGCGGTCATGGTGCTCTTCCCGATGCATTTCCTGAAATCATTCGCCTACGCAGGTGTCGCCACCGTCGCGTTCGCCGCCGTCGCCGCCATCGTGGTAACGCCCGCCGCGCTCGTCCTGCTGGGCGGCCGGCTGGATTCCCTCGACGTCCGTCGCCTCGCCCGGCGCCTATTCGGCCGGCCCGAACCCGTGCCGAAACCCGTAGAGCAACAATTTTGGTATCGCTGGACCAAACGCGTGATTCGCCATGCCGTTCCGATCGGAGTGGCCGGTATCGCCCTGTTGATGCTTCTTGGTGCGCCGTTCCTCGGTGTCAGATGGGGCTTCCCCGATGACCGCGTGCTGCCCCGCTCGGCCTCCGCACATCAAGTCGGCGACCAACTCCGTCGGAACTTCGTCAACAATTCCGAGACCGCGGTCACCATCGTCATCCCCAGTGCCGACGGCCTGACGCAGGGCGACATCGAGCGATACGCCGCCGATCTGTCCCGCGTGCCCGACGTCTCGGCGGTATCCGCCCCGACGGGCACATTCGTCGCCGGCAACAACGTCGGACCGCCGACAGCGCCCACGGGACAGGCCCAGGGCAGCGCGTTCCTCACCGTCAACAGCACGGCACCACTGTTCTCCGACCGCTCCGAAACCCAGCTCGACCGACTCCACGCGGTGCCCACCCCCAACGGCCGGCCCGTCGACATCACCGGCACCGCCCAGACCAACCGCGACAGCGTTCACGGCATCACGTCGCGGTTGCCTTTGGTGCTGGGGCTGATCGCGGTGATCATGTTGGTGTTGCTGTTCCTGTTGACCGGCAGCATCGCGATGCCGCTGAAAGCCTTGGCGCTAAACATCCTTTCGCTCAGCGCCGCGTTCGGTGCGATGGTGTGGATTTTCCAGGACGGGCATCTGGGCGCCTTCGGGACGACGCCGAGCGGGACGCTGGTCGCCAACGTGCCGGTGCTGCTGTTCTGCATCGCTTTCGGATTGTCGATGGACTACGAGGTTTTCCTGGTTTCCCGTATTCGCGAGTTCTGGCTGGCGTCGGGAGCCGCTGGGCCGGCAACATCGGCGCGCGTGCGGACCCGAGCTGACAACGACGAGAGCGTGGCCCTCGGCATCGCCCGCACCGGTCGTGTCATCACCGCCGCCGCACTGGTGATGTCGATCTCATTCGCGGCGCTGATCGCCGCCCATGTGTCGTTCATGCGGATGTTCGGGCTGGGCCTGACGCTGGCGGTGCTTGCCGACGCCACCCTCGTGCGTATGGTGCTGGTGCCGGCGTTCATGCACGTCCTCGGCCAATGGAATTGGTGGGCCCCCTCGTCGCTGGTCTGGCTGCACAGGCGGCTCGGGTTGGATGACGGCCACGGCGCCGCCGGCAGCACAGCCGTCGACGCCAGCCAAGGTCCGCCCAGCAAACATCTTGAAGAGGAGCTGGGTCGTTGAACCCGGCGGCTTCGGGGCCCATGTTCAAGAGGTCGATGCAATGAGTGTCATTGCCGGAGTACACGGCGCGCTGCCACCGCACCGCTACACCCAAAACGAAATCACCGAGGCGTTCGCCCGGCTTCCGGCGTTCAAAGGCACAGAGGGAATCCTGCGGCGGCTGCACGCCAGCGCGAAGGTGAACAGTCGCCACTTCGTGCTGCCAGCGGAGCGATATCCACACCTAACCGACTTCGGCGAGGCGAACGACCTGTTTTTAGAGCACGCCATCGAACTCGGATGCGAGGCTCTGTCCGGCGCACTCGACGAAGCGGGGCTTTCCCCGCAGGACGTCGATCTGATCGTCACAACCACGGTGACCGGTGTGGCGGCGCCGTCGCTGGACGCCCGCATCGCCGGGCGGCTGGGCCTCAGACCCGATGTGCGCAGGGTGCCGATCTTCGGGCTCGGCTGCGTGGCGGGGGCGGCGGGCGTTGGGCGTCTGCACGACTACCTGCGGGGCGCTCCCGACGACGTCGCGGTGCTGGTGTCGGTGGAGTTGTGTTCGCTGATTTTGCGGCCCACGGAGCCATCGATGACGCTGCTGGTCGGCAGTGCTCTGTTCGGCGACGGCGCTGCGGCGGTCGTCGCGGTCGGCGAGCATCGCGCCGCCGCGATCGGGGCGCAGGGGCCGGACGTGCTTGCGTCGCGCAGCCGGCTGTACCCCGACTCGCTCGGCACGATGGGCTGGCATGTCGGCGCGTCCGGATTTTCCTTGATCCTCGATCCGAAGCTGCCCGAAATCATCGAACGGTATCTCGGCGAGGACGTAACCGCGTTCTTGGCCGACCACGATCTGGCGGTCGGCGACGTTGGCACTTGGGTCAGCCATCCTGGTGGACCGAAGGTCATCGAGTCGATCAAGGCGGCTCTGGGGTTGCCCGAGGATGCGCTCGAACTAAGCTGGCGCTCGCTGAGCGAGATCGGCAACCTCTCGTCGGCGTCGGTGTTGCACGTGCTGCGCGACACCCTCGCCAAGCAGCCTTCCCGTGGCAGCCTGGGGCTAATGCTGGCGATGGGTCCGGGCTTCTGTTCGGAGCTGGTGCTGCTGCGCTGGCACTGATCTGTCGCCGCTCATGACCTGGTATGTGCTGCCGATCGCTGCGGTGGCAGTCGAGCGCATGGCCGAACTGGTGGTGTCGTTTGCGGATCGCGCGAGCGTCGACATCGTGCAGGCTGGCCACCCGGTGCGCCGATTCGGGCATCACCCCGGCCAGCCGGCTACGGGTCTGGCGCGATGATCTGCATGACGATTTCGTCGCTGAGCAGTCACGCCAGGCGGTCACTCGCTGCGGTGTGGTGCCCAGTTGCCGCGCCATAGTGCGGATGCCGCCGGCGCGGTCGATCGCGGCGCACCGCTGCAGCCACATCCGGTCCACGCCCGGCGGCAGCTCGTCTTGGCGGGCTCGGCGCGCGATGGTGCCCGGTGAGACCCGCCGCCGGCCGGTGTGTTGGGCGGACCGCGCCATCTGTAAAGGGACGACCTGATCGGCTTGTTTGAACTGGTCTGGTCGTCAGTGTCATTTGTAAGTCGTTGCTGCGTGGACGGTTCCGTAGTGCACATGTAACCGACGTGGCTTGGTGACGCGTCGGCGCGTGAGCCGTTGCGGCGTGGCGACACCGCGCGCCGAGCGCTGGTTGAGGCCGCCGGCGGGTATCTGCGCAACGTGATCCGCGAACCGAAGATCACCTGCCGGGTCTGCGCCGCCCGGTGGACGGGTTCGACCGCTGCTGGCGATGCCAGCAAGCTCGACGCATCGTGGGTGTGGCCGACGTGGTGGCGCCGCTGACCTATGCGATCGCGGGCAGGGCCTCAGCCGCGCTGGTGCGCGACTACAAGAACAAGCGCGGCGATCTGCTCAGAGCAGAGGTGCAAGTACTGCGCCACCGAGCAGCCGAGGTCGCGTGAAAAGACAGCCGAGTTTGCTGTAGATCGGCACTGATCGGCAGCTAGGCCCTCAATGCAGGGTGAGGGTCACGGTCTGCACCAGCGCCGCGCCCGGATTCTTGTTTGCGTTCGGAAACATCAACGTCACGCAGACTCAGCGCGAAACGGTGATACAGCCACACCGCGTGCCCGATGACCTCGATCGGATACCGGTAGCCCTTGTACCTCGTCGCAATCGCCGCAACGACCAATCCTGGCAGCACCACACCAAGGCAAACAACTTGACGATGCCTCATCGCCTGGGTCGCCAACCAGCGCGGGCGCCGGGTCGCACTGCGCTACCTGGGCGTCGCCAAAAACCATGCCTGGCTGCGCAACCGGGCCGCCGCGATCAACCTGCGCACCCTCATCAACGCCGGCCTCACCCGCCACGACGGGGCCTGGGCCCTGACCTGACCGCCGGGGCCGCAGCGGCTCTTGATCGAGACCCGGCCCATGCCCAAACTGGTATCGGCGGGAAGAACGACCACGTTGTCGACCAATCAGGTCTGACTTACTGCCGAAGAAACGGCCTTGTCGGCGTTCTTCCCGCCCCCTGCCGCGATGGTTGTTCAGACGCCTCCTAGGACGCGGATGTCGAGGTCGTCGATGAGGACGATGACGTGGGTGCCGGTGCTTCGTTTGCCCAGGCCGATGCAGGCGGCTGTGGTGGCGGAGGGTGATGACGCCGGCGGCGTCGATTCGGTCGTGGCGAACCCGGTGGTGCGGCGGGATCTTGTATCCGGTGGGGAAGGCTTTGGGTCGGGTGTTGAAGGCCTGCAGGGGTGTTCGTCTGGCCACGGCGCGGTGGGGGCGCACGGTGTTGTAGTAGGTGGTGAAGTCGTCGAGTTGGTGTTGCAGTTCGGCGGTGGTGGCCGCGGGTGGCTGGGCGCGGAGGTGTTTTTTCAGGGTTTGGTGGAAGCGCTCGACCTTGCCGCAGGTCTGTGATAGGGCCGCGAGGTCAGGTATTTGACGCCGAGTTCACCGAGGATGACCTGCAGGGCGGTGCGCCCGCCGCGCCGCGGTGTGGCGGTGAAGATGGCCCCGTTGTCGGTGAGCACCGATGCCGGTGTGCCCCATGTGGCGAATGCGGTGGTGAAGGTGTCGGTGACGTCGGGGCCGGTGATGGTAGGGCGGGCTGCGCTGGTGATCGCCAGGCGGAGTGGTCGTCGAGGATGTTGAGGATTTCCACCTTGGTGCCATTGGCGAGCTGCCAGTGGGTGACGTCGGCCTGCCAGAGCTCGTTGGGTTGGTCGGCGCTAAAGCGTTTCCAGGCGCAGCGGGGGCGTTTGTGCGGTTGGGCGGTGATGAATCCGCGGCGGGTCAGCACACGCCAAATCGTTGACAGCGCGGGCACTTTGGGCACTTGGGCATCGCGGGAGAGGTGTTCGGCGATGGTGGCCGGGCCGGCGTCGTAGCCGGCTTTGTCCAGGGTTTTGCGCAGCCGCACGATGCGCTCTTCAAGCTCGGCGCTGATGGCGCGGGCGTTGGTGTGCGGGCGCCGGGAGCGCGGTTCGAATGCCGCGGCCCCGTCGGTCTGGTAGCGGGTGACCAGCCGGTGTACCCATTGGCGGGACAGGTCGTAGTCGCGGGCGACGTCGCTTTTGCTGCGGCCTTCCAGCACCGCGGCGGTGATGACAAGCTGCGCCTTCGACATAGCCGACCCCCCACGCTCGTGAAGGTGTCAACGATGCCGCGAGACAGCCGTCAACTATGTCCTGAAATCACACACTGTCAGCCCGACAGCGTCTACCTGGGAAAACTCGCCTCTTTGCCGGGGCGTACCTATGCGCTACACATGCCGTTCGCCCTGGTCGGTGCCTGAGGGGTTGCTGGCAGCCCGCTAGGCCCCCGCCTGCCCCACAAGCTATCTTCGCAGCTAGAGTCGTTGTTCTTGCGCGTTGCGGCCGACGTGTGCTCGTGCGAGACGTTCATAGACGCGCAAGTCGTTCATGATCGCGCATAACGTATGGTCCCAAAGTGGATACCCGCGTGCCGCGGTTGTGACGGCCGAAAAGTACCGCGTCGGATCGACGAACTGTCCGGAAAATAACCCTGCCTGGTTGGCCCGACGTAAGCTGCGATGCGGTCGTCCATGCGGCGACCCGTGGGGACCGATGGTCAACTCATCGCGACCCCGTCATCGCTGACGCAGCCGGCGCTTACGTCCTCTCGCCACCATCCGCGAACTGCTCCAGCTCCCCGGCCTGCGGCCACGACCTGAACTGCGCCCGTCCCGCCCTGGCCGAGGGTTGGGTGGTCGGTGCGGGGGTGTGTAGCGTGGCTGCCCATGCACTTCGATATGGGCAGCGTGCCCGCTTGGGTCGCCGCCGGCATCTCGGCGATATTCGGCATCCAGTCGTGGTGGTCGTCACGACGATCCAAGGAGGCACGCGAAGCGGCGGACGATCAGGCTAAGCGCGCCACCGAAGCTGCGGAGAACGCGGTGGCGGCGCAGGGCCAGATCGCTGCCGAAACGAAGCGACTGGCCGACGCGACGCAGCGGCAGTGGGATGCCGAGGAGAACCCCTGGCGAATCGAGAGGGACGACAAGGGCGACCGCCTGCGCAACCTCACCGCTACCACGAAGTACCACGTCGGCCTTCGCGGGGGGCCGGTACGGGTAGACGGGCGGAACTCCTTCCAGGAAATCGCCGGAAACGGTTCGCCCGAGGTCGACCTGGTGGAACCGTGGCGCGTACTCGCGGACAAGACCGTCATCGTGAGCTGGTATCCGACGAAGGAGCGGGCCGGTGAGCCGAAGCAGCAGCGAATCCAGCTGTAGCGGTTTTTTTGGGCCGATTGGCAACGAATTGTCAACGGCGGTCCAGACCGTCCCACAAAAGTGCCTCTGACCTGCAACGATTATGGTGCGCGATACTGGGATTGAACCAGTCGACGCGCCGAGCGATGTCAGGCAAATGGACTCCAATCCCAGCGGCCGGAATGGGCCCTAAAGGAGCGCATGCGGTGATCAGGCATTCCGCGCTGCCTGAATACTGTTCGGCCCCTTCGTTTCTCGCCGCCATCGCCTCAAATATACGTTACATCGTCTGGTCTCGCGGTGTTGGTATCATCCCGTCAGCGCGGGCCGCAGCCCGCAACTCGCGGCGGCGCTGATCAGCGTCTTTGACGCTGTACTGTCAACAGCTCGCGCAGCTTGTCATCACTCAGCCAGGCCAGCTCGTCAATTGTGCATCGCCGGCCACGTCGAGGTCGACCAGCTCGTCCACCACCGCCGGCTCATCATCGACAAACAACCCACACACCGGGCGTGACACCCATCGCCTCCCAATAGTGCTGGCGCTTGGCCTCCGCAGAACGGAGTCCACCGTGCCGGTACACATAGGTCCACTCCGGGCTTGACCGGCAAGTGCTCGCGCACCCCCACCGGCGCAACCCGCCCACTTGCTCCACGCCGGCCGGGTCGACGACACCGAATAGCGCGCGCCAGCCCACCCGATCCAACGCCTTCACCAAATCCACACCCGCCGCCAGCGGGCCGACCTCGCTGGTGTGCCCGAAAAACCGGCCCCAGCGCCCCGAAGCGGCCCGATCCTCCAACTCGTAGACGAAGGGGCTCCATATCGCAAAGCAGTTGCCGTGAAAATCCAGCAAAGCAACATACCGGCGCTGCGCCATCCACGCCCGGCGGGCGTTCAGCAACGACGGCCGGTGAGACACGCTTGCCCTTCCACTTCTTCGGCTTTGGCGATTGGTCGGTTAGCTATGCGGTTGTTTTATGCCACGGCCGCGGGCCGGGTTAAGCGGTTGCACCCGCTAACCGCGTCCGCATACAACAGGTCCGCGCAGCCCTTCGGCGCTCGCGTAATCGCCCAGCGCCCACACGACCTCAGCGGCGCAGGAGGTGCGAAACGCCCAATCGGGATTGCCCCGCACCGCCGCCCAGATCGACCCGCTGGGCCCGCCAACGTGCCGCCCAGCTCCTCGAGCACGCCCGCGCGCACCACGGCCCTCGAGTAACCAGACCCTCACCCGTGCTCTAACCTGCACGGGCATCGGCAAGGGCAGATCCGTTGCCTGTGGTCCCCCCCGTGTCTGGGTCTCCCTCGCCGGCTGCGCCGGCTCGTTGATTACCGGACCGGCAAAAGCCGGCCCGCCGAGATCCATTGCCGGCCAATCGCTTACGCGAGCGGCTTCAAATACGTGTTGCCGCAACGCATTCCGCCATTGCCGCTCCGCGGCTCCGCGCCGGAGAAGGCTGGTAGAGCAGCTAGTGGCGACCTAAAGGCAACTCTCCTCACGTGCACACGTTGAGGCCATCCCCACCGAGCGGTCCTTCCCCTTCGACATCGACAGCTCAGAATAGGTTTCGAAGTCGCGGCCTTGGTTGCCAAAGGCGTTGTGGGGCTGCACGTTAGAAGGATACAGTGCTCTCCGTCAGCCTCTGTTGGCAAACACCGCGTTTGCCGCAACTACGCGCAACTGGGAAGCTGATATTCGCGTGTGCCCACCAACCGCGAGGGTCATCGAGCCCGACAACAAAACAAATGACCTTGTCGTCTAGCTACATGACTTTGGTCTCTATCCGGCCGGACCGGCTGGTAGAAGAATCAGTCAATGTAGCCCTGTCCGTCTCAGACTGCCCAAGGAGAGGACTCTTCGATGACCTCTTCGATGGACCGGGTCGCCGATGCGCTCTACCAACGGGAGGCCAAATCATCATGACGACTGCGATGCACGAGCCGATCGCGGTGGTGGGCGTGAGCGCGATCATGCCCGACGCGCCCGACGCCGCCACCTTCTGGGCCAACATCAAGGCGGGCCGCTACTGCATCAGCGACGTGCCGCCGGAGCGATGGGATCCGGAACTCTTCTACGACCCCGACCCGCACACTCCCGAGGACAAGACGTACTCCCGCATCGGCGGGTGGGTCCGCGAGTTCGCCTGGGAGCCGTTTGCGTGGAAGCTGCCGATCCCGCCGATGGTCGGCGCCCAGATGGACCAGGGCCAGAAGTGGGCCGTGGCGGGCGCCCGTTCAGCGCTGCTGGACGCCGGGTGGCCGGACTGGACGGTGGACCCGGAGCAAGTCGCCGTCATCATCGGCGAGGCCAGCGGCGGCGACCAGGGGCACGAGAGCAACCTGCGGATTCATTTACCCTTGTTCACCCGCGAGCTGTGCGCCGCACCGTCGTTTGCGGCGCTGCCGGAGCCGGTGCGTAAAGCCGTGCTCGCCGAGACCAGCGCCTCTTTTCACGCCGGGCTCGAGAAGATCACCGAGGACAGCATGCCCGGCGAGCTCGCGAACATCACCGCCGGGC
>DASPOT010000135.1:0-4555 GCA_035625875.1 Mycobacterium sp.
GACCGCGCTGACTGGCACGACGCTGGCCGAGACGATGGCCCGACTCGGGCATTCCACACCCAAGGCCGCAATGCTCTACCAGCAGGTCGCGTCCGGGCGCGCCGAGGAAATCGCCGCGGGCCTGAGCCGGTTGGCCGAAAAGGGCTGAGGCACAGCGGCGTCGGCTGCCGCCGGCTGCCCGGCACGCCGAGGACCAGGTCGGCGCCATCCCCGATCGTCGCGGCAGCGCCACGAGCTCGAACGTTTACCTCACCGTGTTCTAGATGTGACGGCGGTAAATCAGTGTTGTTGACGTGACTTGAGTGCCGTAGGCGACTCCAAACAGATGAGGAGTGGGATGCCGGCGCTGGAAGATCGTCGTGGCTGGATTTCGCGGGCGCCGATGTGGCGGTGGCGGCGCGTGCTTGTCGCTGGGGGCGTGTGCGTGGTTGCCGCTGGGGGCGTGTGCGTGGCGCGTGCTGCCCCGTGGGCCCCCGGCGCGGTCCTGCTCGTCGGCAGCTATCAAGGGATTCCCGGGCAGTACTCGAGCATCCAGGCAGCGGTCGACGCCGCCCGGCCCGGGGACTGGGTGCTAATCGGGCCGGGCGACTACCACGAGACCGGCAATCGCGTTCCTCCCGGGGTGGTCGCCGGCGACCTCACGGCGGGGGCCGCTGTGCTCGTGACCACGCCCGGCATCTGGATCCGCGGCATGGACCGCAACGCGGTCGTGCTCGACGGCACCAAGCCGGGGGCGTCTCAGTGCAGCTCCGCGGCGGCCGACCAGAACCTCGGCCCGCTCGATTCCAACGGCCTTCCGACGGGGCGAAACGGCCTGGTCGTGTTCAAGGCGTCCAGTGTCAGCGTCGAGAACCTGACCGCCTGCAACTTCATCGCGGGCGACCTCACCCCCGCCGATGAGATCTGGTTCGACGGCGGCGGCTCGACCGGCGTCCAGCAGATCGGAAGCTGGCGCGGCGCGTACCTGTCGGCCACCTCGACCTACAACGGCGGCCCAAACCAGTCCACCCAGTACGGGATCTACGCCTCCAACACCTACGGGCCGGGGCTGTTCACGCAGGTGTACGCGAACAACATGGCCGACGCCGCGTTCTACATCGGCGCCTGCCCGGACTGCAACTCGATCCTCGACCACGCCCACGGCCAGAACTCGGCCGACGGATACTCGGGAACCAACTCCGGCGGCCACCTGATCATCCAGAACTCCGAGTTCGACCACAACCACACGGGGTTCTCCACCAACAGCCAGAACAACGACGACCAACCGTCGCCCCAGTCCGGCCGCTGCCCCGGTAACGAGACCGTCCGACCGGGACCCATTCGTGCTGGGTGCTCACGCACAACTCGATACGCGACAACAACAACCCAAACACGCCCTTCAACTCCGGCGTCTCCGAATACAGTCCGGTGGGAACCGGCGTCCTGATCTCCGGAGGCCGGTTCGACACCGTCGATGACAACGACATCCACGACAACGGCGCGTGGGGCGTGCTGCTGGTCCCCGAGGTCGACACCGAGAAACCGCCGCCGATCGCCCACTGCAAGGGTGGCATCGGCCTGGCGTCGTTCTGCTACTTCAACGACTTTGGCAATGAGATCGAGAACAACACGCTGAGCCACAACGGCTTCTTTGGCAACCCGGCTAACGTCGACCTCGGGGAGATCTCAAACCTCGCGTATTCTGGCAACTGCTTTCACGGCAACGTCGCCCCCTCGGGCACGGCGGTCGGTGCCAAGCTCTTTGAGGGCAGCCCACGGGTCACGAGCGCCCCGCCCTTCATCCAGTACTTCCCCCACAACATCTGCGGAATCCCGGACAAGGGCAAAGGGATCGTTAGCATCCTCAGTCTGCAGGTCGCCTGCAACTCGGAATTCCTCGGCGCCTGCCCGAGCACCCCGGTCTCGAACTACCCGCGCCGGACGGGCGGCGTCTCGATCGCCGGGTTGCTGCTGCTCGATCGCGCTCAACAGATCAGCTGCTTGCGCCCATGCCTGCCCAGACCGTTCAGAGAGGTCGGCGTGGCGTATCTTGGCCTTCGCGTCCGAGACGATCCCACCAGGGTCCGGGTGCTCAGGGTCGAGGCCAGCGAGTTCCTGGGCGGCGGCCACGACGGCATCCCATTGCCCGGCCTGGTGCAGGCTGGTCATCTCATCCATCAGCGCTTTGCGTCGCTGCGCCGTCCGGGCGGCCTGCTGCAGCCGGGCAGCGACGTCCAGGTGGTCGGCGAGCCCCAATTGGGCCAGGGTCCGATCCACATCGGCATAAAGATCGTCGCGCCTGCTGAACATCTTTAGCACGTAGCGGCCACCCTCGCGTTCCTCGGGGTCAGCCGAGCGCAGTGCGGGCTGCAGTTGGATGAGGATCTGGTGTTGCTGCGCATGGGTCAGCGGCTCCGGCTGACCCACCTGCTCCATCAGATCCGACAGGTACGACAACGGCGCAGGCGGGGGTTCGGGTAGCTGCTCAGGTGCAGGTGGTGCCGCGGGCAAGGTCCCCAGTGCACCGGCCAGGGCGAACGCCGCCTCCTTGCCGGGCTTGGAATAGTCGACGATCTGACGCATCGACAAGGTGAGTGGAAGCGCCTGAGGAAGGCGCTCCACCCCCACCGGCAGCACCGGCTTGTTCAGCGCCAACGCCCATTCCAGCTCCCGTTTACAAGCCACCGAATTCAACGTGTGAGCCGAGACGATCGCCACGAACACATCCGATTCGGCGATGCGCCGAAGAATCTCCTCCCACCACGTTTGGCCGCCCCGAAGCGACGAATCCACCCACGTCTGATAGCCCAGTGCATCCAAGTCCCGGATCAGCGCCTCGACGTCGGGTTTGTTCTCGCGGGCATGGGAGATGAACAGCTGGCGCATGCCACCTCCCCTAAACACCGGTGCCTCCCCTTAAGGATGCACTAAAGCCCTTATGCCCGACGGACTAACCTCACATCGCCATTACTCCGGCGCTGGCCGAGCAAAGTCTCAGGACCTTGGCAGGTCAAGCCAAAACTGGTCACTCTGACTCATATCGACCGCTCGGGCAACCTCAGCGACCCCTACCGGTCAGCGGGAAGCTAGTCCGGCGCGACCGGGAGGTCCGGTTTGACCGCAGAGACGGGGCCGGGTAGCAAAGTCTCTTGAACTAGCGGGTGGCGCCCGCGTAGCGTGCCAGCTGCTCGTGGCACTGCGGCTGCGCGGGACCGCCGCGCCTTACCGACAAGGGCTGAGCTGAGATACTGAACGATATTGTCGAAGGATTCAATAGGGTGCCCCAGACCGCTATCGGCTTCGTTGCACTCGCTGTTGGTGGCTGCGCCTTTGCGTCACGGTACTTGTCGATCACCAACCATGCCGCGTTCATCACGGCGGCGCTGTCGCCATACCTCATGCTCTGTGCGCCGGTGTCGGCGGCTTTGCTTATCTGGGGTCGATGCTGGGTTCTCGCCATAGCCGCCGTGGGTTTAACGGTGGCAGCGTTCGCGGTCCAGCTTCCCTTGTACCTGGATTCGGATGCCGGCCGAACGGCGGGTGTCGAAGTTCGGTTGATGTCGGCGAACATCTACGAAGGGATGGCCGATCCCGACCATCTCGTCAGGTCGGCTCGGGCGCACGCGGATGTCATTGCATTCCAGGAACTGACCCCGCAAGAAGCTGACCGCCTTTCCCGGGCTGGGCTCGACGCAACGTTTCCCTACCGGTGGCTCGATGCGCGCGGCGATGGTCGCGGAGTCGGCATGTGGAGTCGGTTTCCGATAGATGCACCGAGGCGCATCGGCGATTACACATTTGGGTTCCTTACCGCGCAAATACGGGTAGCGGGTGTCTCGATAGACCCAACCGTCGTCGTAGCCCACTTAGCCGGTCCCTGGCCGCACCCGATCGATGACTGGCGGCGTGACATAAATCGGTTGCCGCTGACCTTGTCAGAAGTCGGCGAGCAAGCCGGCGCGGGTTCTGTGATCGTCGCCGCTGACCTGAACAGCACCACCGACATGCGACCCTTCCGCGCTTTGCTGCGCAACGGCTACCGGGATGCCGCCGAACAATCCGGCGCAGGGATCAAGCCCACCTTCCCGGCCGACTCGCGGCTACCCCCTTTGGTCGCCATCGACCACATACTCACTCGTAACTGCACGGCAACTTCGCTGCGCACGCTGAAGATTCCAGGGTCGGACCATCGAGGTCTCGTCGCGACAATAGCGATTCCACGGTCGTCGGCGCGCCCCTAATCACAGCCGTCCGCGCGAACGGCCTGGCGTCGATCGCGAGCTTGCCCGTGAGTCACCGTCCAACATGGAATCCAATGCTTGCAGTGTTGAGATGGATTCCGCCCGCTAGAACAGTGAAGTTTGTATCTTTGACGTCGCGTGCGTGGCGTCCATCCGCTGGTGTAAATGGTCACGGGCGTAGGTTGCTTCGACACCTGCCAAAGCTACGAAGGAGGATCTACACCCGTGACCAAGCGAGTATCGCCGATCGACCGCGTGCGCGCTGAGATTGACCAGCCGTTCGCCGCCGCGGAGCGACCCCTGACCGAGATCTTGGAGGATGTCGGGCGTTTGTC
>DASPOT010000136.1:0-2928 GCA_035625875.1 Mycobacterium sp.
GCCCGTCGAATCACTTCTCACGCTGAGCCTCGTAGGGTGTTTTGGTCGTGGCTGCTCGGTATGCTCGGTGCCCTGCTCGCGATCCCGTTGTCGTGCTGGTCAAATCGCTGATGCTGGACATCAACGCGGCGACTCGATGAGTGAAACATGCCGATCGGTGGGGCGACGACGGTGGCGCCGCGGACACCGCCGACACCGTCGCTGCGATCGCACGCATCACCGGGCAACAACTTCCGCATCTCGTTTACCGGCGATTCGGTTCCTCAAACTCGTCTGGCAAGGCGACGCCCTCCGGAGCATGACCGCACAAGTCGTCGACACCTCCCTGGGGCCCCAACGGGGAGGCTCTGGCCGATCGCGATCAGCCGTGCTTGACTGGCAATGCGTCACACCGCCTGCTCGCGAAGGGGTGATTGTCGTGCCTCAGACGACCGAACGCTGTGCGAACACTGGCGAGACGGCGCCGGCGTCGGCTCGAAGCGCTGCTGGGGCCAGCCGTCCGAGTCGCGAGCAGCGGGCTGCTTCGGGCAAGGCGGCGCGGGTGAGGGCCCCGCTGGAGGCACACGGCGATTTTCGGCCGCCGCCGTCGCGTGATCCGGTGGTGTTGTTGCTGAGCCAGGCGAAGACCGGTGTGCCCGAGCTGGTGCCGATTCGACATGGTCGAATGTTGGTGTCGCCATTCACGTTCTATCGTGGCGCGGCGCTGCTGATGGCCGCCGATTTGCATGCCACCCCGACGTCAGGTCTGCGAACTCAACTGTGCGGTGATGCGCATTTGTCCAACTTCGGTGCGTACGCTTCGCCGGAGCGTCGCTTGGTGTTTGACATCAACGACTTCGACGAGACACTGCCTGGCCCATTCGACTGGGATGTCAAACGGCTGGCCGCGAGCTTTTTCATAGCGGGTCGGGACAACGGGTTCAGCAAGAAGCAGTGCCGCAACATCACGCTTACTACCACCGGAAGCTACCGCACGGCAATGCGAGCCTTCGCCGCCCAGACGATTCTCGAAGTGTGGTACGCGCATCTCGACATCCAGGATGCGTTCGCCGAGTTCAAGGCCACGCTGAGCGCACGTAAGTTGAAGAAAAACAATGCGGACCTGAAAGCTGCCGAAACCCTGGGCGCGAAGGCCCGCACCCGCGACGCTATGCAGGCCCTCGGCAAGCTGACCACCATGGCCCGCGGGCGGCGGCGGATCATCAGCGATCCGCCGCTGATCGTCCCTATCGATGAGCTGTCCGGATTCGACACCGATAAGCTGTTGCGCCAGCTCGATGGCCTGGTTGCGGCCTATTACGGGACCCTGCAATCCGACCGACGGCGTCTGTTGGATCACGTCGCACTCACCGACGTCGCGCACAAGGTGGTCGGGGTGGGCAGTGTCGGCATGAGGGCGTGGATTCTCCTGCTCGAGGGGGGACTTGAGGCGGAAGCCCTTCTCCTGCAGGCTAAACAAGCCGAGGTGTCGGCACTTGCCGACTACGCGGGCCCATCAGAATATGTCAACCAGGGCGAGCGCGTGGTCGCCGGTCAGCGCCTCATGCAGGCCCACAGTGACATCTGCCTGGGCTGGGTGCGCGGGCAGTCTCCCGACGGCCGGGACGAGGACTATTACCTTCGGCAGCTCCGAGACTGGAAAATGTCGGCCGAGATCGAAACGATGACGCCTCGGAGCATGGACATATATGCCCGACTATGTGGCTGGACGCTCGCCCGCGCGCACGCCCGCTCCGGCGACCGAATCGCCATCGCGGCGTACCTCGGCAACTCGACCAAGTTCGACAACGCAATAACCGACTTCGCCGAAGCGTACGCCGATCAAAACGATAAAGACCACGCCACGCTCGCTGCCGCTGTCGCCACCGGACGCGTCGAGGCACAGTCCGGGGTGTGAACGGCGGTAAGGCATGTTTTCGGCGTCTCGATGTGTCGGGCGATCACTGCCGTAATCCAGTGGCTCGATGCGCAAGAAGATTCTGACCGCCGGGTGTGAATTTCTCTCCAGCGCCGACTCGCTGTATGTGTTCAACGATTCGCCGTCGGGTTGGAAGTGCGCCGCGGCTCGGCGTGCCATCGGCATTGAGCAGTTCGAATACAACCCGGCGGATGAGCAGTGGGGGTTCGCCTCCTGGAACGATTTCTTCACCCGGCCGTTCAGGGACGGCCAGCGTCCGGTCGCCTCGCCGGATGACGACAAGATCATTGTCAACGCGTGTGAGTCGACGCCTTACCGCCTTGCCATCGGTGTCAAGCGTCAGGATCGGTTCTGGATCAAGAGCCAACCGTATTCGCTGCAAGACATGCTGGCCAACGACGATGCGGTGGATCAGTTCGTCGGCGGGACGGTTTATCAGGCCTATCTGAGCGCGTTGAATTACCGGTTTTGTGGCATAGGTCCTCAGCCCATTCCGGCGGCGCCGGTGACAACGATGACGTCGTGCCCGAATTGGGCCAGACGAGTCCAGAGCACACCGGGTCGCAACAGTGACGCGGCCGGTTCCGCTCGTGGATCTGAAGCCCACGCCGCGGCCGGGGTGGGGCTGACCGCTCGCCGGAGTTTCTACTGGGAGTCCGCAGGGCCCTGTTGCGAACGCGTTCGCAACAGGCAGACCAGTACAAATTCTCCATCGCAGGTGTCGGCGGGCGCTAAGGCCGGTCTCGAAGCGGGCGCCGGTCGTCGGTGATTGCGTCGAGCAGGTCGCAGGACCGCACGGTGGCATAGAAGTCGGGCACGGCCAACGGTGGCGGGGTGGTGACGCCGGTGTCGCCGATGACGGGTTCTTGAGGAACCTGCAACGGCATCTTGCGGACATTCCACCCGGCCAGGTGGGGACCAACCCCATCAACGGCGCACTGGATGTCCTCGGCGTGGTCGGCAGCAAGTACGAGCCCGTCCAAAACGAGTCGACCGGCAGCGCGTGGAAT
>DASPOT010000137.1:0-23557 GCA_035625875.1 Mycobacterium sp.
CACGTTGCGCGCCAGCACCCCTTGATCGGTGAACGACTGCACCACCGCCGAGAACGTGGTCAGCGTCGAGCGCACCGTCTGCGGGCTGACACCTGCCGGGGTGGGCTGCTCGGCGCCGCCCTCGACGGCCGGGGCGTACACACCCCGGCGCAGCCGGGTTATCCGCGCGGCGGCCAGCAGCGCGGACAGAGCCGAGTGCACGTCGCCGGGCAGTGCGGCGGCCAGCTCGGCGGCGGTGATGCCCTCCGGGTGTTGCGACAGCAGCGCGACCACCCGGCCCGCCAGCGAGCCGGGCCGGTAGTGGCGGGGCGAGGTGCGCGCCTCGGTGAGCATCCAAGCCACCAGGGCGTCACCATCGGCCTTGGTGAGCTGCTGCAATTGCCTGCCGCCCAGGTAGCGGCGGACAGGTTTGAGGTCCATCTGGTAGCTGTAGGCGGTCACGGGCCGGATACCGCGCCGCCCGGCCAGCCATTCGTCGCACGCCTGATCAACGGTGAGGTTTGAGCGCTTGGCGTAGCGTCCTGCGGCGACCTCGCTGGTGATGCGCCGCAGCTCGCGGCGGGCCTGGCTGTAGGTGCGGAAGGTGAACCGGCGGCGGTCGCGGCTGCCGTCCGGCTTGGTGCCGACGTCGGCGCGAAACTCGTAGCTGACCGTTCCGTTGCGTGCGGTGCGCTTGCTGATCGGCTCAGCGCGGCGGGTGCGCTTGGGCTGTGTCATCCCCCGATAATACCCAGCAGAACACCCATGTTGGTAAGTGATTGTACCGCTTAATATTTGATGCCGGGTTGCGTGAAAACTCCTGAGCCGCTGGGGATTAACCCTGACCGCCTTGCTCTCAGTAGAATCCCTCATCGACCGAGGGTTTGTCAGATATATTACGGCACAAAGGAGTTCACTGCGTGTCGAGATAGACATCAGGCGCGCAATCATGCATGCTTGGCGACATGACCGCTACAGAAATAGCCACACGGCTGTTGAACAAGGAAATCGGCGTGTTCGTCCGCCCCGCGCGCGGCGCAGCGCTGAGCGACCTCGCGGGGGATCTGCCCGCCCCGGTCCTGGCCGAACTTCTCGGGCTATCCATCAGTTCGGCCACCCGTTGGGTGGCGCTCGCTGCCCGGGACCAGGCCGACTACCTGGCGGCGCGCATCGCCAAGCCGCCAGCTGCGAACTGACGGCGCTGAACCGATTTACGCCTCCCGGACGGTTCGATGTCGGTCCAGTCGAGTAGCCTTCCGCCGGTAGTAGCGCAAATTGAGTTGGAGTGGCAAGGAATGCGACGGTGAGCGGTTCGCCGGTAACACTGCTGGAGCTAGCCGGCATTCCGGAAAGCAGTGTTGAGCAACTCGTCCTGATTGGTCAGCCGCGCCCAATTCGCGTTCCGGAGCGGCGATGGCAATCGTGGCTTGGTGACCCAGTTGTCGTGGCGCGCTTTGAAGCCAAACGCTACAAGCGACGAGATTCCTTGTGCTGGCCCTGGATTGGCGGGGTGTCATCGACCCGTCACGGATCATTTCGCGCGGCGAGTCTTCCCGCACCGTCTAGACGTGACACCGTGCCGGCACATCTGTTCGCCTACCAACTGGCCTACGGTGTGATTCCGCGACTCGGGTGGTCCGGCGCCGATGACGCCGCGACGCGAGAATCCAGGGCTTGAGGCCATGCCGGGCAAGATGCAGCTGCGCGAGTTGCTCACCGAAGTGAGCGACCGTGTCGCCGAAATCGTCGAGGTCCGTGATCGTTTGGACCGGTTGATCGAGGCGATGTTGATGGTCGCCTCCAATCTCGACCTGGATGAGACTTTGCGGCGAATTGTTCATGCTGCCGTGGAGCTCGATACCCCATTAGACATCGAGCTGGGCGGCAGCCCGCCAGGGGGCACTGTCAACTTGAGGTCGTGTGGATGTTCTGCTAACCACATAAGCCTCAATACGTCACACGCGACCTGGTGAATCGCAGAGGCGAACCGGCGAAAATCGCCCTCGGATTGCTCAAGTTGACAGTGCCCCTCAGTATCCGCCTGGTCATAAGGGGGGAGTCCGTTAACCCTTCCCCTGCCCCTTTTCAGACCGAACGTAGTTGCGCGGGGTGAATTTTTACCCGGTACACCACATGGGATTTCTCTCATGTGCCAGGCGTACTGCAAGCTCGCCGAGCTGGCGGCATTCCAGCCGCGCGCGCGTCGCCGCGGCCCGCCCTATTATCTGTCCTGTGGCCGTATGGACGACGATCCTCCCGATCCTCCAAATGATCGTCGCGCAGTTGGTCGGGCTTATGCTGTTATTCGGCTTTCATAAGCTGACGGAATTGCTCGGTCATCGGTCGAAAGCGATCCCTCGGGCACCTCTAGTGCTGTCACCGACCGGGGCGACATTGGCGCTCGGCGCCGGCACCCCGGCAGTGGTGGTGCGCTGACGATGAATGGGCCGACGGGCGGGCAGCACGGCAGCAGCGCATCGTTAAACGCATTCACTGCCTAGTGCGCTAGCTATTTTCCAGAAGATGCCACACACCGCCGCGATGCGCGGCCACTGGCCCGGCTACGACGCCGAGTGCTCATGCGGCTGGGCAACCCGCACTGGCGGCGCTACCAGGCGGTATATCGAGGGTGAAGTGTGGCTGCATAAGCGCTTCCCGGTTGTTTGCACGATAGAGGTAGATCTGATCCCTGACGAGCTATCAAATCGTTAGCTTTCGGATTGCTCTACACACCAGAGGACTAGCACCATGAGCACAAACCTTACATACCGAGAAACCACCCAACCGTTTCACAGCGATTTCCACTGGCTGCCCGACCATCAGCGTCGGGAAGCGTTGAAACGCCAGGCCACCCGCAACGGATGCCCGCCGGCGTGCCGGTCATGCGAGGAGGCAGGACTATGAGCACCACAACCCAAGCCACGCCGTCTCTTGACTGTGACCGGTGTGGCCATACCGCATGGTGGTGCGACTGTGACCTTGTGGTGTGGGTGCGCAACCCCAACTATCAGCCACCGAAAGAGGTGCAGCGATGACCACGCAAACCACTCCCACACCCGCGCCGGCAATGACGCTAGTGCCCGATGTTGAACGGTTGCGCCAGCTGGTCTGGGACTACTGGGGTTCCGGTTTAACGATCGCCGACGTGTTCACTGTCGGTCGTCGGCAACATGACGGATCCTACCGGATGCTCGGTACCCGGGAAGACATCGGCTGGCTGGCCAGCCTCATCCGGCAAGGAAGGTAAACGATCATGACCACCACAACGGCACGGACGCGGGTTCGCTGGTCGGCGCAGGTCCTCTATGACCTACGCCAAGGGTTCTGATCCCTCCTGGCAGAAGCTGGGGGCCGAACAGTTTCGCTGGTATCTCGTGGCCGCTCGAGCGCGGGTCGCGGGCGCGACGTGAACGCAGAACAGCGGCTCCGGGAACTGTCGGAGGAATATCGCGGCATGGCGAAAGCTGAGCCGGACGAACCAGCGCGGTACTACCACAACGCGCGGGCGGGTGCATACGGACAAGCCGCAGACATCGTACGGGAGGACCGCGAAGGGGCCGTGCGCCGACTGAGGGCAATGTCAAAGTGGTGGATCGACCTTACGAACATGACGCCCGGATCGTCGTTCAGGCCGTACCACACCACGCTAGCCGAAACGTATGACCACGCTGCAGGCATCATCGCCGGAAGTGAATGACGGGTGAGCAATCCCCAAGCCGACAAGATCGCCGGCATCGAATGGATCGAGAACGGCCACCGCGCGCACTTCGAGTCACCGCGCGGCTGGGGCGTGCGGCGTGCCAACAGGTTCCTGTCGTTCAGCGGCGTCCGGCCATCGGTGTGGCAGACCAAGACGGTCGCCCAGGAGATAGCCACCACGATCGTCGACGACGGCACGTTGCACTGGATCGAGATTGCACCGCGATGACGACCGAAGACGGGTTGAAACGGGGCACGAACTACTGCCACCGGATGCGTATGTCGAACATCGCGGCCGTCCAGCAAGCGGAGATAACCGCCGCCGCCGCGCGGTCGGCTGTCGTGATCACCCCGGAAATGCGATGCCGGTGCCGCCCCCTGGCCGCCGAACACGACCTTGGACCGCGCAATGCTGCTGGCTGGCCAGCAAGCCGGAGGCGCAGGCTGCCTGCACGACTGGACCGAGACCGCCGAGGGCTGCGAATGTGAACAGTTCGACGTCGAACTGTCGGACTCTGCAGACAAAATCGATTCCAGCCAGCTTCCAGACGAGAGGGCGTAGACAAATGCCTAACACCGCAGACGGGTTCGATTACGCCGGCGAGACCGTCACGCTGTCATTGACCGATGACCAGTTGCTTCGCATCACGGAGGCGTTGGTAACCGAGCGGCACAAGTTGGAGGAGTTGCGCGACTGGCCCGGGATGGCCGAGTCGCCGGATCACCGCCGCCACTACGACAGATGGATCGGGCAAGTCGAGTCGATCATGCCGTTGTTGCCCGAATGGGCGCAGAAAATCATTCACGAAGCCGTCCGGGTAACCGCATCCCCGCCCAACCCCGACCACGTTCCACACACGCGCGAAGAGAGTTGCGACGACGAGATCTCGCATTGATGCCACTAGGTTCGAGCGCACTTCGAGTTACCGGGATGGTGGCCTACGCTAACCGTGCTTGACCGCTGGCACCGGGAGGACCGGCGACTATTGGTCGGCGCGCTGAATGGCATCGCGTTCGCCCTCGCGCTCGGCGTGCTGTTGCGGCAAGTTGACTGGCCATCGAAGGGAATCGGGTGGTGGGGTGTCACGACACAATTTCTCCGCGTCATCACCACGTTCGGCGGCCTGTCGTACGCCTACATCCGTGCGCGGTACGGCGGTATCTGGCCGTGGCTCGACCGGATCTATGCACGGGTGGAGCGGTTGTGGAAGCTGCTACGGGGAAAGCCGATGCCGGTCGTCGTGAGTCCCCGCATCGGCGTCCTCGAACTCCGCCCTGGTAGCCCGTTTTTATTCATGGGCACTCGACTCGACCGCGCGCAGCGGCTTCAGGACCAGCTCGCCCAGATCGAGAACTACATCAACACGTTACTGGCCAAGCAGTTGGGGGATTTGAACAAGCGGATTGATCAAGTGGGGACCAGCGTCGAGGAAGTACGCACGCTGGCATTGGCGGCTGCCGAGAAGGCGTTTGCGGACGCCAAGGCCGAGATCGACAAACTCGCCGCGCAGCTCGCCCGGATGCAGGTGATCGACCTGCGCTGGGCAATCCTTGGCGCGCTCATCACCGTCACTGGCTACGCGATGTACTACTGGGCATAGTCCAAAAGCCCTCAGCAGCGCAGCCCATTTCAAACCAACCGCTCCAGCTCGGCCCGCTCCAGTGGCGGGCCGATGTACCGAACCCGGTTGCCTGGAGGCCCGACATGCGTGGGCCGCACCAGGCTCGGCGGATCGGCGGGAAAGAACAAGCACAGCACCCGGAATAACAGTCGGCACAGGAAGGTGAACGTCACGACATCGCAGGCTACCTGCCGCGTGCACCCGCCGCCGCCGGGCGTGGTCGGCGTCCTTCTGTGTGGCTTCACGATCGGTCGCCGTAACACGACGGGTACGAAAACCAAGCCGATACGTTTACATGTTTGCTGCGCGCTTCAAGATCACTCGCCGGTACGGCGCGGGTAGACATGTAAAACTTTCAGGGTGACCAAGGAATGTAACGTCCCAGGGTGTGACCGCGGCGGGCCTGACCCATACCACCGACACCCAGCCCACCCAGCCCCTGCACGCCCCGATCCCGCTGAGCCCCAGCCAAGTTGACAGCGCCCCATGCCGGGATGCTGATCGGGAACCACAGCACGAGCGTGCGGATCCATAAGTTGGGATAGAGCACGAAATAGGCGCCGAGCACGGCGGCTATCGCGCCGCTGGCGCCGAGGGTGGGTATCCGCGCGTCGGGCGCCGCGCCGAAGAGCAGGGTCATCGCGGTCTGCGCCATCGTCGCGAAGAATCCGCCGGCGAATTAAAAGATCAGATAGCCGAGCCGCCCGAGCGCGTCCTCGACGTTCTTGCCGAAGATCGCCAAAAACAGCATGTTGCGGCCCGCCGGTTCCTGTTACTGGTGGGCCGCCTGTTCCTGCGGGGCCGCCGGTGCGGCCGGTGAATATTGCGGCCACCGTGTTGGATGCGGCTGCCGCGCCGGTCGTTCCGCCTGTCGTCGTTCCGCCGGTGATCGTGCCGCCGATCCCGCATATGCACCCGCCGTTATGGTGGATGATATTGGGGGAGTGGGCAGTTCGGCTCCGGCCGAACCCACCACCCCTGTGGCCCTGCCCGCGCCGGCGACGCCAATCACCCACATCTTCAGGCTGCCGTACAGGCACCCCGGCGGGCGTTTGCCCTCGGCGTCGGGCTCGTAGACGCCGGCAGGATCTCGGTGATGGTGGTGTCCCACAGCGCCCGTTTCGACGGCGCGCCGGCCCGCTACGCGAAGTAGGTGCGCGGGGCGATCTGCACGCCGTGCACGGCCAGCGCCCGGCAGATCGGTGCGACCCCGTAGGTGTCCTTGTGCTCTTCGATGAGCGCGCAGATCAACGGTGTAGCGGGTCGCACTCCCGCGCGAAGAACTTGTTGCGGCCTTGAAGATTTCTAACGATCATCGATTCCAGCTCACGGCACTTTCGCCTGAGTTCGCGGATCTCGCGGCGGTCGTCGCTGGTGACGCCGGGCGCCTCACCGGCATTCGACCTCGGCCTGCCGCATCCACCGGCGCAGCGTCTCCGCGCTCATCCCCCACCGACCCGCGACCGCCTTGATCGCCGCCCACTCCGAGTCGAGTCGTCGCGGTGTTCACGGACCAGCCGCACCGCCCTGGCCTTGGTGTTCTCGTCGTACCTGATCGCCATCGCGTCATCCTTCCCTCAAAGGAAAGTGCGCATAAAATCCAGGACGGTTCGGTGCATCGTGGACGAGTCGAATGGGCGAGGATGCTGGCGCGTCTCAAGAGGTCTAGAAACTCCAATGGGCTGGTACGAAGCAACCGCACCAGCCCACTGTTATGTATGTGAGTTTCTTAGACGGCAGTGACTCCTACTGCCTGGGGTCCTTTGGCTCCTTGCTCAACCTCGAACTGAACACGCTGGTTTTCCTCGAGCGAACGATAGCCGCTTCCCTGGATCTCGGAGTAGTGGACGAAGAGGTCCTTCGCGCCGTCGTCAGGGGTGATGAAGCCGAAGCCCTTGTCACCGTTGAACCATTTCACAGTTCCCTGTGCCATTTACTTACTTCTCTCATTCAAATGCGGATGTACCAAAAACATCCGCACGACCAGGCTAGCACGAGCTGGCCTACTTATTGAACACCGTTGTGGCGCTGAGACAATCAGCGCTGCGCGCGGCCGGAACGGCGACCACGTCTGCGGCCCGCGGAACCCGAGCGCCGAGGCTGCGACGGATGCGACGGAGCCGCCTTCTTCGGTGCGGGAGCCCGGTAGGGCGCCATGTCACCGGCCACCGCATGCACGGCGGCCGAGTCGACAGTGACCTCCTGTGGAGTGACACGGATGCCTGCGCGGCGCATCAGCGCATGTGTGTCCTTGCGCTGCTCGGGCAGGACAACGGTCACGACGTCACCCGCGTTTCCGGCCCGCGCCGTTCGTCCAGACCGGTGCAGGTAAGCCTTGTGCTCGGCGGGCGGATCGATGTGCACCACCAATTCGATGCCGTCGACATGCACGCCGCGCGCGGCGATGTCGGTGGCCACCAACACCCGCGCCTCACCCGTACTGAAGGCGGCGAGGTTTCGGTCGCGTGCGGGTTGAGAAAGGTTGCCGCGCAGATCGACTGCCGGGACACCGGATTCGGTGAGCTGCTTGGCGAGCTTGCGCGCTTGATGTTTGGTGCGCATGAACAGGATTCGGCGGCCGGTACCGGAGGCGAGCCGGTGTACCAGCTCCTTCTTGGCTTGCACGCCGGAGACGTGGAACACGTGGTGGGTCATCTCGGGCACCGGCGAGTTGGAGCCGTCGACAGAGTGCAGCACCGCGTTGCGCAGGAATCGATTGACGAGCTTGTCGACGCCGTTGTCGAGGGTTGCGGAGAACAGCAGCCGCTGGCCGCCGCTCGGTGTGGCCGCCAGGATGCGGGTGACGCCGGGAAGGAAGCCGAGATCGGCCATGTGATCGGCTTCGTCGATCACCGAGATCTCAATCGAGTCGAGGCTGATCAAGCGTTGCTTCATCAAGTCTTCGAGCCGGCCCGGGCAGGCCACGACAATCTCGACGCCAGACTTCAGCGCCGCCACCTGTCTGCCTTGCGGTACCCCACCGAAGATCGTGGTCACCCGGAGGCCGTTGACGGCGGCCAACGGTTCCAGCGTCGCGGTGATCTGGCTGGCCAGCTCCCGGGTGGGGGCAAGAACCAGACCCGACGGTCGGGACGGGCGGCGCGGATGTCCGGCCAGCCTGCTGACCATAGGAATCGAGAAGGCGAGCGTCTTACCGCTGCCTGTCTTGCCACGGCCGAGGACGTCCCGGCCGGCGAGTGTGTCGGGAAGAGTTTCGATTTGGATAGGAAACGGATGGGTGATCCCGCGGGCCGCGAGCACTTCGATGAGTGGTTCACCCACGCCGAGATCGGCAAATGTCTTGCCAGTAGTCACTTTGATGTCTTTCAGCATCGGTTGTGCCGAGTTGGCAGCGAAATACGCACGGTCGCTCAGCACATGGTGGCGAGATTGCCGGTGGGCAAAATCGATCGCCGCGATACGAACCGCGCCGGAATCAGTGCGTCAGCCGCTAGATCAGGGCGGGCGCCGCAAGGATGAAGAAGCGTTTCACGACGTGCTGGCCATCGACTGGAACAGCCAACATTGCTAACAGCATAGCAGCACGACGATCTTGTACGCCCTCGACCCGCTGATGGGTCGGTGGAAGCGTCCATGTCCACTGCCTGTACAGTCGAGGGTGAACCGCGTTCTAGCGGTCATCGCGAATCGTAAACGCATTACGAAAGAGACCAGCGTGCGATTCGATCGTCGTCCGTCCGTCAACAGTGCGTATCGGCCGACCTCTTCATTCGTAAGGACACCACATGGACAACTCGAACCTGTTTTCCCATCCCGACGCACCGGAATATGTCGCTTCGGGCGAAGCCTCCGGAAAACCGGTCGAATACCCGACGTTTTCGGACGGGCCCGACGCCGACGCTGCCGTCTCTGCAGCGCAACGATCGTGAACGGCTCTGCGGGCGCTTGACGCTGCGCCCGTCCTGCGCGGATCACTCTGGCCCGCGTCCTGGGCGGCGACATCGACGGTGCATGGTGGCCGCATTCAGCCTCAGTGGCAGGTGAACTGCCGGAGCTGATCGGGGCTTTGCAACCGGCCTCTCGGCGAGATCGTCGACATCAAAATCAATTGGTCCCCAACCGATGCGGCGCCCGATCTGGACTCGATGGGTCACGACGGCCATGTCGATGCCCGGCTGGCGGTCGATGCCCGGCTGGCGCCGGCGACGCCAACGTTTGATGGTGATCGACGGCACTCGTGGCCGCGTGAAGCTCCTCGTTGCACCACATACTGGGAATCGGTCTTTTGAATCATCACCCTTGATGAGCGCCGGCAGGGCTGGGCCGCCAGGGGCGGCCGTCGGTTTGTCTCCGTTGGGAACTAGTAATCGGAAGCACGGTCACGTTGTTGTTGGGCGACCCGCAGGATCGAGCCCGCGGTTAGAAATGCGGGTTTGTCGCGGTCCGCAGCCTCGATGGGTAGGTTGGCGGCGCAGCGCATCACCATCAGGGCGAGCGCGCTGTGGGTTGCGTGCGAGATGATCAGCAGGTTGACGCAAGCGTGCGTGCCGCTGACGGTCATTACGTGCTGGCGTTTGTGTTCCCATCCCGGCCAGTTGAGGTCAGGTGGTCGTTGGAGCGGTGACCAGTTGACGTTGATGGAGGTGATGTCTCCGAGCAAGGGAGTCAGGATCGCGACAAGGTTCGGTAATTCATTGGTGATGCGATCTGCACGCGGCCACCACGCGCCGTCGATGTCGCGGCCGAGCTCGCAAGCCACCGATAGCCGGATAGGATTGGCTTGGCGTCGGCCTCCGATCGGATAAATCATCGCAGGTGCCCCTGTTGGCACTGGCTGCGCCCGATGATCACGGTGGCACGCCTGTTGCGCGCGAAAGCCGGACTCGGTACGTCTAGGTGTTGCACCATAGCTAGGTGCTCATAATCCACGGGCGGTTCCTTCGCGGTCGGCATCGTCTGCCCCGCGCGGGCGCGGGGCAGACGGAGGAATCACAATTGCCCGTGGGGGTCACCCGCGCCGAATCGCGGTGGACCACCGCTGACAACGAAGCGGCTCACATTTGACGGTACGCCACCGGGAAGCGTTTCGGCGGCCCAGTAGGGGGCGGGTCTATCTGCTGGGCCCTGAGGCCAATAAGTTCGTGTTCGCCAACTCCGACGCATTCAGCGTGATGCTGGTTAACGCGGCACACGCCAAGGGGCTGCCCGGGCGCAAGACCGACTGCGACGCCGCCTGGCTGTGTCAGCTGGGCGAGTGTGGGCTTTTACGCGCCTCATTCGTGCCGCCCGAGCCGATCCGACAGCTGCGTGATCTGACCCGCTACCGCACCACGCTAAACGCCGAGCGCAGCCGGGAGGCGCAACGGTTGGAGAAGGAACTCGAAGACGCCGGGATCAAGCTGTCTAGTGTCGCCACCGACATCCTCGGGGTCTCCGGACGGGCGATGCTGGCCGCGCTGATCGACGGCGAACGCGACCCACAGGTGCTCGCCGAGCTGGCCAAGGCCCGCATGCGCCCGAAGATCCCGCAGTTGGTGCAGGCGTTGACCGGCAACTTCGGCGAGCACCACGCGTTTTTGTGCCGGCTGCATCTGCAACGCATCGACCAGCTCAGCGCGGCGATCGGGGAACTGTCGGCGCGCATCGAGGAGCAGATGCGCCCTTTCACCCGCCAGCTCCAGCAATTGGCGACGATCCCGGGTGTGGGCCAGTCCGTGGCTGAGATGATCGTCGCTGAGACCGGCGCTGACATGAGTCGCTTCCGCACCGCCGCCCATCTGGTGTCTTGGGCCGGGGTGTGCCCGGGCCATCACGAGTCGGCCGGTAAACGCCGCTCCGGCAAGACCCGTCACGGCAACCGATGGCTCGTCGGCGCTTTGGGCACCGCCGCGATGGCTGCGGCCCGCACCAAAGACACCACCTACCTCGGGGCCCGATATCAGCGCCTGGCGCACCGACTGGGTAAGAAGAAAGCCATTGTCGCCGTGGAACACTCGATCCTGATCGCGGTGTGGCACATGCTCACCGACGACGTTGACTACGCCGATCTCGGCGGTGATTACTTCGCCCGGCTCGATCCCGAACGCGCCATGCGCCGCATTGTCCGTCAAGCGGTGTGGTAACCACACGCAAGCCACGACGGATCGCACTTACTTCTACATCCGTCTGCGGCGCGTGCGGGGCACTGTCAACTTGAGCAGTCCGAGGGCGATTTTCGCCGGTTCGCCTCCGCGATTCACCAGGTCGCGTGTGACGTATGAGGCTTATGCGGTTAGCAGAACGTCCACACGACCTCAAGTTGACAGTGCCGTCCTCCCTAGTCGGTCTGTTGGCCGCCTCGATCCCAGACCGATCGCGAGTGCTGGTGGCCAACGGCGAATTCACCAGCCTGAGTTGGCCATTCGCTGCGCAGGCCGGCCGCGGAGTGGTTATAACCGAAGTCAGCCGTGACCGGCTCGCCGAGCGGATCTCCTTTCACCTCTACAACACGACAACGACCTCGACCGCGCCACCCAGGCCCTCACCCGCCTCCGTGCCTGAAAGACCGCCGCCACCAACGGTTCGCCCTGCCGGGTTCAGCGGCTTGACAACAGTGGGTTAACTGCCGCCGTTCGCCTACGCGGGCGGCTTTAAGTCCTCGATCGCCTGATGCAACTCGGTCTCGAATTGGTTTGGTGTCGGCGTCAGTGCTAAATGGCCCAAGTGCCAGACAGTCTCGCTCTGCAGCTGCGAACTCGTCGGACGCCCGCTGGAGCTGCGCCGTAAGCGCCTGGAGCTTCGCTGGCATCTCGGGGATTGGGTTCGGTAGCGCGTCGCTCACATCGCGACCGAGCTTGCCGACGCCCATGCATGCAGCATTAAATGTTGGCGAAGTTGTGTTCGCGAAGGGCAGTCGACAGCTTATCCAGGGTCGGGTTCACCTCGTCCAGCACGGTGTCCATGCGAGTTTTAAATTGCTCGATCTCTGCTCGGCTAATGCTCGTCGGCGTAGTACTCCGAGGCGCAGACGCCTGCGGCGAGCTTGTAGTGGAAGGACCCGTCGCTATGCCGCTCATCGCACGCTCTGAACTGCGGCGACACGACGTTTGGTCTAGCGGGAACATGTGCACTCTGCCAAACTCCCTGTCTGGCAGCCATTTACGGCTGCCATGCGGCCTCGAACTCCTGATAAGCGGTCCACCCGCAAGCCCCGGACACGCGCCAGTCGCGCATTAAACGAGGGTTGGCCCGGACGCCGGTGGTCGCCTAAGCCGCAACACCGGTCACGGCCATGATGGTCCGAGCTACCAGAGCCGGGTCGTCGATGGCGGCAACGTGACCGACGCCAGGCAGGATCGTCCAGGTCGCGCCAGGCAGCCGTTCGCGTGCCGTCCTGCCGTACGTCGCGGCCGGAATTAACCGGTCGAACTGGGCCCAGGCCAGAGTGACAGGGCACGGCAACGGGTCCAGCGGCTCGGCCTGCTCGTCGGGGGAGTAGTCATCCATGAACGGGCAGTCGATGGAATCGTCCATCAACTCCAAGACCCTCGCGGCGGTAAGGCGGTCACCGTGGCACGCGCCCTTACGCAAAGCGAGGCGGCGGGCTACTGCGAACCTGAGCGTAAGCGGCGCTATCGGACGGGCGACGCGCGCTTGCGCGCGGATCCTGCGTATCTGTCCGAGGACCTGTTCATGAGAATGGCTGTCCCACCAGAAGCCCGCCGGGGAGAAAGCGCAGACGCTCGCGGCGCGCCCACGCCGTGCCAACTCGATGGCCACCCATCCGCCCAGAGAGTTCCCGGCGAGATGCGGTCGCGCCAGATCATGCTCGTCCAGATAGCGTTCCGCCGCGTCCACCATGTCGCTAACCCTCGCCGGACGGCGCTGGATGGCAGGCCCGCCGCGGTGCCCGAGGAGAGTCGGCGCGTGAACATCGTGATGCTCGGACAACAGCGGAACAATGTCCTGCCAGATGCGGCCCGAGGCGGTTGCGTCATGCAGTAGGACCAGGGGCGATTTCTCTGAAGTCACGGCAAAAGTTTGACACCGAAATCAGATGGCGAACAGCCACTTCCGCGAGGAGAACGCGAACGCCACTGGCGGCCTATCCGAACCGAGCAGCAACGCTATCCGGTGCAGCCACACCCACATCCGATGGCCTGCGACATCAACTGCGCCGCCCGTGGGGGATGGGGGGTCCAAAGTCTGCGCGGCGTTGTGGTCGCGTCGGCGGCAGTCCGAACTTTCTCCCCCCGTCCGAAAATCAACGGGATTGGCACCCTCCCCAGCAAACTCCCCGCGTTGGGGCTGGTAGCGACTGAGGTACATAACCGCAGGTCAGACGTGGTGCGCGATACTGGGATTCAACCAGTCGGCGCCGCCTTCAGAACCAGTCTCAGAGCGCGCATGGCTCGGCTACGATCCGGCCCTGGGGGGCCCTGGGGGCGGGCGATGGGAAGGGTGAAGCGAAGGTCATCTGGCGGCGGGGCCAGCTTCTATCCGATCCGGCGCGCCAAATGCGGTCAGCAAGCTGCTGGTTACCGCTGTTGGCCACTCTACCGGCTAAGGCTGGGAGCCAGTCACTCTCCAACACGGGTGCGGCGAGTTGTTCTTGGGCGATGCCGTGCACGAGCACGATGGTGGTCATTTCATTGCCCCTGATTGCGGTGTGCCGGGATCGGTCGACGTGGTCAAATTAGCAGTTATGCCGGGGCGGATGGCGTTGGTTGTGGGATCGCAGTGTGACCGGTTGCCTCCGTTGGATTTTGTGGAAGATCTCGCGGGGAAGCTCTACGAGAAACTGCATCAGGCGGGGTGGGGACCGGCCCGCAAGACCAACGGGATACTCCTCGACCCCGACATCGCCACATTTAAGGCCGCGGTAGAGGAGGCATTCACCACCGCCAACACCGATCAGGCGACGTTATTGATCGCATTCATTGGCCACGGCGTCGCGCGCGGAGAGCACGACTTCTACCTGATGAGCACCGACGCGCCCGCCGAGCGGCCCAACTCCGACAAAGCATTCCACTTCACAGAGTTCATCCGCCAACGCCTCCAAGACTTCCCCAGCCTCGACGGGCTGGTGTTCTTGGTGGATGCCTGCCAGGCCCAGGAGGGGATGCAGGGCGCGGCCACCCGCTGGACCGATGTGTTGGCCGGCAATCAGGGCCGCATGGAGCTGTTGGTGGCCTCGGGCACGGGCAGCGCCTACGACGGCTGTTTCACCAAAACGATTCTGGCCACGTTTCAGCGGGGGCTGCCCACCCGCGGTGATGCGTTGTTGTGCGGGGATCTACAGCCGGAGATCGCCGACCGCTGCACCGCGCAACCGCAGCATCTGGCCTACAGCGGGGGCAATCCCGGTGGTGGGGATCGCGGCTTGTGGCTGGTCACCAACCCAGCACGGTCCAAGGATGCGGTCACCGGGCGCCCCGCCGCCGGGTTGGTCGACCAACTGATCACCGGGCTGCTGATCACCGATCAGGTGCGCGAAACCCTCATCGCGATCGAGGATGCGGCCGCCGCGCGGCTGCGGCTGGTGGAGGGGACGGCCGGATCGGGCAAGTCGACACTGTTGGCGTTGTTCATCCGCCCGAAGGTCGCCAAGACCCTTGATATCGCCGACAACTACATCAAGGCCGCGGCGTTCCTCGACACCACCTCTACCCTGGAATCGCTGGCCGACGAGCTGGCCGCGCAGCTGGCGCTCACCGTGCCCGACTACCCCGGCGCGCTGGCGGCGGTGACCGCCAAATTGAGTGACGAGGACCTCGCCACACTTGGCTCGTGGGACACCAAGGTGCGGCTGTCGCTGGCGGGCTGCGCCAACTCGGGGCGAATCCACCTCATCGTCGACGGATTGGATCAGCCCGAGCCCGGGGCGGTGACGCTGATCCTGGACGCCCTGCAACAGTTGACACTCACCGCACCGGCCAACGCGTTGGGTCATGTGCGGGTGATCGCCGGGGTCCGCAGCGGGGAAGGCATCGACACCCGCGAGGAACTAGCCCACGGCTACCGCATCACCGTCACCCCGCCCACGGTCGGTGAGATCGCAACAGCGGTGTCGACCCAGTTGGGGCTGGATGCCTCGCAGGTCGATCTGGCCAGGATGATGGGCGGGGCGAGCGTGGGGGGCTGGTTGGTGGCGCGGCTTTTCGCCGAGATCGCCGACCACGCTGCCGCGCTGCCGGCGGTGGGCGGGTTCGCCGAGCTGGCGACCGCGCGCATCGAGCGCGCGGTGCATGCCGGCGCACCTGATGCCGCGCGCATGCTCAGCGTGATCGCGGCGGCCGGGGCGGGACCGGTGCTGCCCATCGGGCTGCTGGCCGCCGCTCTCGGCGACGAGCAGCCGCTGCCGCTCGCGCGCATCCGCGACCATGTCGTGGCGTTGGGGGCGCTGGTGAGCCGCGGTAATCCCGGAACCGACACCGAGACCCTGGGCATCTCCCACCCGGCCCTGCTCGACCCGGTCACCGGCTACACCCAACAGCACGACCAGCCGGCGGGACGCGCGCACCAGGCACTCGTTGACGCCTCCCACAGGTGGTTTGCCGCATCCGGCGCGGCTGCCGATTCCGCCGGCGCGGCCGACGTGGCGGCCTACTGGGCCACCGCCGCACCCCGGCACTACCTGGGCAGCGGACACCCCGACCAGGCAGTTGAGTTCCTCCAGTCCCTCGACACCGGCCGAGCTGCCGACAACCGCGACCGCTGGGCCAGCTGGCTTCCCACCTTCACCACCACCCTCGGACCCGATCACCCCGCCACCCTGGCCACCCGCTACAGCCTCGCCTACTGGCGCGGGTGGAGCGGGGATGTGGCCGGGGCGATCACCGAATTGGAGACGCTGCTGGCCGATCGGGTGCGGGTGCTGGGCCCCGATCATCCCGACACCCTGGCCACCCGCCACAGCCTCGCCCGCTGGCGCGGGAACAGCGGGGATGTGGCCGGGGCGATCACCGAGTTGGAGGCGCTGTTGCCCGACCGGGTGCGGGTGCTGGGCCCCGATCATCCCGACACCCTGGCCACCCGCCACAACCTCGCCCACTGGCGCGGGAACAGCGGGGATGTGGCCGGGGCGATCACCGAGTTGGAGGCGCTGCTGGCCGATCGGGTGCGGGTGCTGGGCCCCGATCACCCCGACACCCTGACCACCCGCCACAACCTCGCCCACTGGCGCGCGCAGAGCGGGGATGTGGCCGGGGCGATCACCGAGTTGGAGGCGCTGTTGCCCGATCGGGTGCGGGTGCTGGGCCCCGATCACCCCCACACCCTGACCACCCGCCACTACCTCGCCCACTGGCGCGGGAACAGCGGGGATGTGGCCGCGGCGATCACCGAGTTGGAGGCGCTGCTGGCCGATCGGGTGCGGGTGCTGGGCCCCGATCACCCCCACACCCTGACCACCCGCCACAACCTCGCCCACTGGCGGGACAAGGCGTCAAACACGTCTGGTGCGGCGCGTGACGCTGGTTCGTCGGATTCTTAAAGCACTGGCCAACATGCGGATGGCTGGGTTCGAAAACCCTGGTCATGCTCGCCGAGGGAAAGCCCTGGGTACCGACGAATTCCCGCCGACAAGAGGATAGATTCGTGACATCTCACCTTTGTCAGATGTATGTGTTGACAGCCGGACGGCTAGTCGGTCAGGCCGTACTCCCCGCACCGGATCGGCACGTCCAGTCCGATCGTGGTCAGCGGCGGCCACGATTCGACGGTGCGGGTGTGGGATCTGGGCACCGGTGACCCGGTCGGTGACCCGTTCACCGGCCACACCGGCCGGGTTTTGGCGGTGGCCGTCGGCGAGCTGGACGGGCGCCCGATCGTGGTCAGCGGCGGCGACGATACGACGGTGCGGGTGTGGGATCTGGGCACAGGCAGGAGTCCGCGTGTGATCCGGCTCGGTGTCTTTGTTCTAACGGTGACGAAGCAGATGAGCGATTTGGTGGTCGCAGGGCATCAGGCGGGACTCACCGCCCTCCGCTTCTGAAGCACGGTATCCAAGATGCAAGCCACTGCCCGTTTACCGAACCGCGGGTTGTTGCAGTGGTCGCAACACCGTTGGAATGAGGGTGTTGGTGGCCAGGTTCTTCAGGCACATGATCAGCGAGAACGTGCAGGTGTTCTGGGCAGCGTTGCAGCGTGGTGAGTTCATCACCGATGCGGCCGAAGTGGTTGGGACGTATCGCAAGCAGGGCGCGCGGTGGGTGATCGCCTGTGGCGGGGTGCGGCCACGGCGGGGTCGGAACCTGCAGGGGCGTTACTTGTGTTTTGCTGAGCGGGAGGAGATCGCGCTGGCCCGGGCCGCGGGTGAGTCGATGCGGTCGATCGCCGCGCGGCACCCGCAGGGACGCGCAGCGCCCTTGACGCGTGGGCATGCCGGCCCGTACCAGCGCCCGCCGCCTCATGTCCCGGCCCCGCTACGCTCAACACGGACGAGCGATTCCGCTTGCGACGGGATGTGTTGCGACGACTGCCAGAATCCGCCAACCCCTCAACGGACAGCGCTTTTGCGCGACCGGGATCGCCCGCTCGCACATCCCGTCCACCACCATTTCTGCGCCAGCAAGTGCGCCGTCATCATGTCGAGCACGCCGTCATCACGCCGACAAACCCACCTCGTGCCTCCTGTGCATCGAAAGTGACGGCATCGTCGGCAATTTCAATGCGCGGCAACACACGCGGTGCGCCTATGCACTGATCGACCCCTAGCTCAACGCGCTCGTGGCCGCTGACCACAACAGCGCGGCTACGGCCTAGGTCTCGATGAGATCCACGCCGCGCTGCTGGATCCAGAGGCGTTAGGGTGAAAGTCGCTGTTCACCGGCACTTTCCGTTTGGGTACCATCCCTGAGTCAACAGGGTGGTGATGAACTGCCAGAGGCGAGGCCGGGCAAACGGATGCTCAATCGCATTGGGCACATATTGGGCACGCAATCTGCGAAGCTAGACTAGATATAGCCTTCGAACTGCATAAATACTTATGCACGATACTGGGATTGAAGTAGTCTTCAAGGGGTTGACCCCTTGATTCGTTGACCTGCGGAAACTGGCTCTGATCAGGACAGTTGTGTATACCAGTACACACCTGTTAGGTGCTGTCTCGTATAGCCTCGTATAGTCTTATTGGCAGCAGAATTGGCAGCAGATAGGACGCCATGGCACGGCACAAACGAGGCTTCGCGCAAGTCACCCAACAACGTTCCGGCCGATTCGCCGTGCGCTACACCAATCACACCGGGACTCGCCGGTCCGGTGGCCGCACCTTCGCCCACAAGGCCGACGCCGAAGCGTTCGCCGCTGATCTTCGCCGCCGGCTCGAGCGCGGCCATCGCGAGGTGGCGCCTGACAAGCTCACCTTTGCTGCCTATTCGGCCCGCTGGCTTGCAAATCGCCACGTCGCCGGTAGACCGCTGAAACCGAGGACCCGGGCGCACTATGAGGCGATTCTGGACGCGCACCTGTTGCCGACCTTCGGTAACCGTCAGCTCGCCGGCATCACCCCGCAAGATGTGCGGGATTGGCACGCACGCACTTTGACGAACCGTCCGACCCTGCGCGCCCACGCCTACTCGTTGCTGCGCACCATTTTCACGTCGGCGGCCAATGAAGATGTGATCGACGTTAACCCGTGCCGCATCGTCGGCGCCGGTCGCACCAACAGGGTGATAAAGATCAAGCCCGCCACCGTAGCCGAGATCACCGACATTGCCGCCGCGATGCCCGAGCGCCTACAGCTCATGGTGTTGTTGGCGTCCTGGTGTGCGCTGCGGTTCGGGGAAACCATCGAATTACGCAGGCGCGACATAGATTTGAGCAGTGAAATGATTCGGGTTCGGCGGGCCGCGGTGCGTGTCGGTGGCGAATATCAGATCACCACCCCGAAATCCGACGCGTCGATCCGTGATGTGACGATACCGCCGCACCTTATCCCGGTCATCGAAGAGCATTTGTCGAAACATGTTGGCAGCCACCGGGATTGCCTACTCTTCCCGGCCGAGAACGGCGGGCACCTACAGCCGTCCACACTGGCGCGGCACTGGTACAAGGCACGGGCGGCCGCCGGCCGTGACGATTTGCGCTGGCACGACCTACGGCACTCCGGGGCCGTGCTCGCGGCGGCCACCGGTGCCTCACTGGCCGAGCTGATGGCGCGTCTCGGACATTCCACCCCGGCGGCCGCGATGCGTTACCAGCATGCCGCACAGGGTCGTGATCGTGAGATCGCGGCGTTGTTGTCGAAACTCGCCAACGGGGTGTGATCTCGGTCACACCAGGGTGTGCGACAATTGCGGTCATTCGCCGGTCAATACCCGGCCAATACCCGGCCATTAGAAGCCATGTGCCGCAATGCATTTCCGCGCAAGCATCCTTGCCACCGCAGCGTAACCGGTGTTCGCTGAATCACACCAAAACGGTTCCAGCGACACGCGAGGAGACGAACCGATGGCATCACGTAAACGCCTCGACATGGTGAACGGTGGAAAACCTGTCGGTCACCGGTGGGCAAAAATCCCGGAAGCCGCCGAGTATCTGCGGTGCGCCCCGGTCACCATCCGAGAAATGATCAGCGACGGGCGGCTACGCGCCTACCGCAGCGGAAGTCGGTTGATCCGTGTCGATTTGGCCGAACTGGACGCCCTGATGGCCGGTGACACCGGTGGCGCCGCCTGACCGCAACGGGGCGGGCTTTCGGCCGCCGAGCGCGAAAGCCCCGCCACCGCCACCAACACCGACAACGCCGCCACAGCGCAGGTCGGGCTATCCGCATTCTGGCACACGCGGCCGACATATGGGATCCGCGGGTGCCGTGCTGGATTTCGCCGGGCTGCTCGAGACGCTGGGCTTCACCGACAGCGAGTTCGTGTCCGTGTGCCATCAGGTCGGCGCCGGCGGGCAATTCCGCGCGGCGGTGATGCGGCCCAGCACCGCACCCGGCCATGTGTCCGATCTGCCCACCGAGGCCGATGTGTGGTTCGGGGTCAACCCTGTCCGCGGGCCGGCCCGCACCGACGCCGGGCGCGGTGGGGCCGCGGACGTGACCCGGTTGGCCGCGCTGGTGGCCGACCTGGATGTCAAGCCGTCGGGCTGCGGATCGTTTCGCACGGCCGAGGCGATCATCGGCGACCTGTCCGTCGCGCTGCGTGAATACCCGGTCGCCATCACGCATTCCGGGCACGGGCTACACCCGTACTGGGCGATCGGCGACGGGCGCATCTGCGAGACGTTCACCACCGGGCAGGCGGCTTCACTGGTGCGCCGCTGGGGCCGGCTGGTGCGTTCGGTCGCCGAGACCCGAAATGCCAATGTGGACAGCGTGTTTGACTTGCCGCGGGTGCTGCGGGTGCCCGGTATGTTCAACCACCGACCCGCGGCATGAGCACAGGTGCGCCGGTCACCTGTGCCCCCGGCTGCGGCGGCCCGCTCGAGGTGCCCGCGGTGGACGAGCTGCTGACCGAATTCGGGATCGACGAGGAGCCGTGCGACACCGAAACCGGTGACACAGTGCGCAGCGCGCCCACCGAGTGGGCCTACACCGATGTGCCGTGCGCCTATGTGGTCGCCATGATCGACGGCTGGAAAACCGACGACCCGTCGGCCAGTGGGCGCCATCCGTCGCTACAGGACCGTGCCGTGCGGCTCACGGCCGCACACCGGCGGGGTTGCCTCACCGAGCAGTTACACGACCAGGGCCGCCGCGTGCTGGCCGCCACCATGCGGTAACGCACGGTCGATCGACAGAAACCCGCTCGGCCCGAGCAAATTTATCTTGCCCGTCAATGCGCTGATCATCGTACTAAAACGCTGCGGATCAGCGTACGGCCGGGGTTTGGCCAGCGCGTGCGAGGTTGCGGAACCGAATTCGGTTCGGTGCACTGAGTGTCAGCCACCCCCACCGCTGACAGCCGCCCAAGCCCAGCGCCAACAACGCGTACACCCCGACGCAGCACAACGACTCGCGCCACCCTCGACGCGGAAGACGATGTCGTGCCCGGCCATGGCGTAGTTGACGGGCTTTGATTGCATCAAAGCGGTAGAATTTAGCTGATTGATCTCGGATCGGGCAGGCAGTCAAAGGAACCGTGTCGTGAAGAGCAGCGATACAAAATTGCTGAACCGGCGCGAATTCAATGAACGTTGCATCGCGCTTGGTTGGTTGGTGACTTCGTCAGGCGCGTTGGCTCTCGATGGAACGACTGCCGTCGCCGCAGCGGACACAGCGCGGACCGTCAAGTTTCGTGACGGGACCATTGTCCCGGCGATCGGTCAGGGCTCTTGGCATATTGGCCAGGGAAGACATTCGGCAGCTGATGAAGAAGAAGCGTTACGCACGGGCCTTTCGCTCGGGATGACGCTGATTGACACATCGGGGAATTACGGTGAAGGCCGTTCCGAAGAATTGATTAAGCGCGTGATTGCCGGTCAGCGTGACCGCGCCTTCGTAGTGTCCAAGGTGGAAGCCGATGAGGTTGCTGGAGATGGCATGGCACGTGCTTGTCAGGCGAGCCTTGCCCGGCTCGATACTGACCATCTCGATCTCTATCTGCTGCACTCGCCAACTCCGAACGCCGAACTTTCCGATGTCGTAGCTGGCTTCGAAAGTCTACGTGCAGCTGGCAAGGTTCGTGCCTGGGGCGTGTCCAACTTCACAGTCTCCCAAATGGAAGATCTGTTCCATATTCCACAAGGCGATCGCTGCGCGACGAATCAAGTCTCTTACAACCTCGGCGGCCGCAGCATTGAACGCGACCTGCTGCCGTGGTGCGAACGGCACAGCATGCCGGTGATGGCCTATTCGCCGCTTGGCGGACTCGGCGCCAGCCTGCTGGGTGATCCCAACCTTGGGCGTATTGCCGCAGCACACGGTTGCTCCGCAGCCGCTGTTGCACTGGCCTGGACCATTCGCAGTGGTCACGTCATCGCAATTCCCGAATCCGGGTCCGTGGCACATGTAAAGGAAAACGCCGTCGCACTGTCGTTGACACTGACACCTCAAGAGCTTCAAACATTGGATGCAGGGCATCCGCTTTAAGCCGCGTGGATACTTGTACTAGATCCCGTCAAGGGTGCCCGGAACCTGGCGGGCCACCCACGCCCGGCAGGCGGCCAGCGCCGGGCATCGTCGGCATGTTGCGACGGCCGCCGGTGGCGCCGCGCGGAGCTTTTTGACGTGGATCCCGGTGGCGTCAAAGCTCGGGGCCTGGCCCGCGCACAAAGCGCCGGATACGTGGGGCCCGTCGTCGGTGACGGCCAGCACGAGCGCCAGGTGTCCGATGTACCGCGGAGCGGTCACGGGGTCCATTGTGGCGCTGGTGGCTGTCGGCAGCGGCGCTACCTGCGAAATTTGTTGGCAGTATATCGGCAGCGCGGAACGCAAAAACCGGAATAACCGCAGGTCAGAGGGGCCCAGTGCGCGATACTGGGATTGAACCAGTTGTCGCACAGCGCCGTCCCCGCGCTGAAGCGGAATTGGCTGGCGTGCTTCACAAGACGCGCTCGTGACCGCCACACTCCCCTTCCCCTCTCGTGGGCTGACGTGCCGCCAACCGAGATGTCGGCCCCACGCAGCTATACCGATGGCCGCTCGTCAGTATCTTCACCTACCGCCGACACGACCGCCGGAGTCGTGGATAACTGCTGTTATCGATGTAGCGACGAACATCGTTGCGCGCCAACATTTTTCCGCTGCGATAACGCCGCAGCGAGCCTACTGGGATCCAGCCGTCGAAGGCGATAGGTAGATGCTTAGGAAGTCTAACTAATGTGTCTAAACACGTGTCCATCCGACATGAAAACGGCCCGCGGATTTCCGCTGGTAGCGGGGACAGGATTCGAACCAGCGACCTCTGGGTTATGAGCTAACCGGCCGCGATCTCTCGGGTTGCGGTCGGTCTCATAACTGCAGGTCAGCGACGTTCAGCCGTCCAACCTGTCTCGCCGCGTCGCGCTTGTTCGCATCGATTCCACCGTGTTCTGTGGCCAAATCCGTGGCCACCACACCCAGCGGCAGCCGCCTCGGCGTATCAGGGGTGCAGAACAGGAGCCGCGTCGTCCGGATCGATGCGCGTAAAGGAACCGAGTACGCGGCTGTCGGCAAGCGACGGCTCGATGACGCTCATCAAAAGTGCTCAGCGTTTTGCCATCGGCGTGGGACCGGCGTTGCTTCCCGGAGCAGTCGGGACATGTACAACAGGAATATCACCGAATCTCGCCTCGACTCGCAGCGTTCGCGTCAAGTGACAGCGCTCTCACAACGGTCGATCTTCTAATGTCGGTCGGTAGCGGCCGATAACGCTGCTGCTGTGCGGGAT
>DASPOT010000138.1:0-7475 GCA_035625875.1 Mycobacterium sp.
CAACGACAGGCAGCGCTTCGCCCCACGGCCATGCGAAATCGGCAGGACGGGGAATCGGGCCGCTGGCCTCCTCGGCGCAGGTCACATAGCTGCGGGCATCAGCCACGGGCTCTTGCAACGTGGGATCACCCGGGTGGGGCAATATTTGGTCGATGCCGCGACCTGTCATGACATCGCCGCACAGAAAGATCCTTCGACCAGGGCCTGACTGGGTGATCACGAGTTGGGCCACCGATCGCGACGAACTCACGACCGTCGCACGGACGCGAATCGCCACCAACTGCACAGCCCGCCGCGGCGAACGGCCGGCGGAATCACCCCGACGCCAAACAACAGCGTTGGTGGGGGCACGTAGTCATGGTCTTCGACCGTGTAGGCATGGCCCTGTCCACAACAGGCGGGATCAACCCACGGTGACCGTCGCCGCGGTGAGAAAGCACATTGCCGCCGTCGTGATCGGCATCGACAAACAACACCATTAGGCGAAGCTGGCCCGCCTGGTCGGCGGCTGGCTCCACGCACGCCAGCGTACCGGCTGCGGGCTGACAGTCAACGGCGCATCCACGCTGGGCGGCGGCTCTGTGCACGCCGGTTTTGCTTGCGCCAGACGATGATTGGCGGTGCTGCATCATCTCATTGCGACACCGACAATCGTCACCGGCGCAGTGTAAAGGGCTGCGAGCCTGACGTTTCTTCCAGCGGGTGTCGATTGTGCTCGGCACGCGGCTTCGATCACAAACTGAGCAATGAGGGTCGCGGGTCCAGGGTTTCGGTGCGGGCAAAGCGCCCACAACCATGGCGCCGCGGCGCTGCTCGCCACCGTCATCGATTATCACCAGTCTGGTCGGTATGGCTCGTTGCGCGATGCCACGTCCTCGACGGACGACCGTTGTGTTGTGAGTGGATTGGATTCCCAGGTCGGCCAGAAGGCATGGCTGGTGACCAACACCGCACCAGCGCGGTCGGTGGCCGGCGGGTGATCGTCGTCTTGGCCCGAGACCGATAGCTTCTGGTCGAACACATCGGTGGCGTCGGCATCCCAGCTGTCGCCCAGCGAGTCGGGCAGCGCGTCGCATTCCTCGATGCCGTCATCGACCGGCCGGGCTTGCTCGGCGATGTCGGCTTCGTCGGCGTGGAATTAGCTCGATCACCGTTGGCGGCCAATGAGTTTGGGAAGCCGGCCAGATGTGCACGCCGTCATCGTCGGCTGCGGCTGTTGCCGCGACAACAACCTCATCGACGTCGCGGGGCACATCATTTTCCGCGATCGCCACGAGCGCATCGGTCAACAACATCGGGGCCACATTGTGTCGCTTGGCCGTTTGCACAATATCGGTGAACGCCTCATCGAGGCTGCAAAGGCGCAGGGCAACAAGTACACCCTCAGCAGCGGCGAGACTTCGCTGGCCGCTGCGGCGAGGATCGCGGCGGTGTTCGGTCTCTGCTTCTGGTTTCACCGGCGCTCCCTTACTTTACGGTGGTTTCGATGCTGCCCAGCTCTGTCGCAGCACGGGCAGGGCCGCAAAGTCCCGTCGACGTGGGGCCGAAAGGCATCCGCTAGATCCACCTGATAGGTCAAGTCGGCAGCGTCGCCGGGTCCGTGAACGGCAGCCCGAGGTCGGCGGCCACCTCGTCGCTGAGTAGCGCACCCTGGTACTGGTGGGGCGACAGGCCGTTGGCCGGCGCCGTATCCGACTGGCATGCCGCCCGCCAGCCCTTGTCGGCAAGCTTGAGCACATAGGGCATGGTCGCGTTCGTCAGCGCGAACCTCGAGGTCCGCGGCACCGCGCCGGGCATGTTGGCCACGCAGTGAAACACGGTGTCGTACACCGCGGAAAATGGGCTTGTCATGGGTTGTGAGCCGCGAGTCCTCGAAGCAGCCGCGCTGGTCGATAGAGATGTCTAACAGCACTGCGCCCGGTTTCATCTGTGCGACCAGTGAATTCGACACTAGCTTGGCTGCCTTGTGGCCCGGCAGCAGCACGGCGCCGATCACCACGTCGGGCCGCTTGACCGCGCCCTCAACCTCGAGGCCAGTCGAGTAGCGGGTGCGGATGCGACCGCCGAACTCGGCGTCGAAAGCCCGCAGTCGCTCGATGTCGACATCGAGCACGATGACGTACGCGCATCCCGCTGGCCACTCGTGCGGCGTTATAGCCAACGGTGCCAGCGCCGATCACGACGACATCCGCCGGCCCGGTGCCTGGCACGCCGCCCATCAGAATGCCGCGACCACCGGCGGGCTTCATCAGGCGCTAGGCCCCACTTGGGCGGCGAGGCGCCCGGCGACCTCGCTCATCGGGGCCAGCAACGGCAGCTCACCGTCGACGGCCTGCACGGTTTCATACGCGATGGACGTCGTGCCCGAGCGCAGCAGCGCTGCGGTGCATTGCGCCGACGCGGCCACTGCAGGTAGGTGAACAGGATCCGCCCGCGGCGCAGTAGCCAGGTTCGATTGGCACCTTGACCTTCAGCAGCAGCGCTGCGTCGGCCCAGACCTGCTCGGCGCCGGTGACGATCTCGGCGCCGGCGGCCTCGAAGTCAGCGTCGCAGGTCGATGATCCCTTATACCTGCGCCGGCCTGAATCACGACGTGGTGGCCCCGACGGATCGGTTCCGTGACGCCGGCCGGGGTGATGGCCACCCGGGACTCGTTGTTCTTCGTCTGGGTCGGGATGCCCGCTCGACGGCCGCTTCCCTGTCAGGGCTTGCCAAGATCCCGCGCAAGGAGCGCCTCGCCTGCGCATCCACTCGCCACTGCAACGTGGTGTGCTCTGCGTCAAGTTTGACTGCGCAATACCGGCTGGGTCGGATGATGTAGATCCACATGTTCTGCGCAAGTCACTGCGCGCTGCGATATTCGGCAGTCGATCCTTCGTCGTCGTACTCGCCCACTGGCCGATGCCCCATCGTACGGTGGGCAGTAGTTCACCGTGTGGGCTGCAGCAGGCTGCGGATTTCTCCTGGAAGCTGATCGAGGACCTTGTTCATCTGGGCTGGCGGGAGGTGGTGTAACACGGCCGCGGTGGTGGCCGCAGCCGCCTTATCGACGTCCTCGAGGGAGATATTCGCCTCACGGAGGAATCGGACACGGTAGGCCTGCGCGTCGTACTTCTCGGGGACGGTGTTGGGATTCCAGCCCGCATAGAAGACGCCCCTGATCAGGTCGGGCAGCTGAGCCGCAAAGTGGGCGCTGGCCTCCACGGTGAGCCGATCTCGGAGGGTGTGCAGCCATGCGCGCAACACCCGGTAGGCGAACTCCCGATCCTCGGTGTCGAATTCTCTTGCCACATCGTTGATCCACGTGTGCGCGGTGTGCATCGCGTGGTCAAGCGCAGAGACCTTCGTATTGGTGGACATGACTACCTCCTGAGGTCCTATTTCGACAGCCGTGGATTGTAAGGCGTTTGTTGGGTTAGGGGCTGGTGATGGCTTGGGGTGCGCAGATCGCTTTGACGAATTGGACGATTGCGTGTTCAGGTAGGTGGCGCGCGATGTCGGCTTCGCTGACGATGCCAATCAGCCGGTGATTTTCGATGACCGGCAGCCGGCGGACCTGATGTTCTTCCATCACGTTCAGCATCTCTTCGATGCTGGCCGCGGCATCGACGTGATAGGTGCTGCCTTGGGCCAGTTCGCCGGCGGTCGTGGTGTTGGGGTCGTGACCCGCAGCAATGCATTTGATGACGATGTCACGGTCGGTGAGCATCCCGTGCAGACGTTCGTCGTCCCCGCAGATCGGAAGGGCACCGACGCCCAGCTCGCGCATGTGCTCGGCCGCGGCGGCCAGCGTCTCGTGCTCGCCGACACAGGTCGCCCCGGTGTGCATGATGTCTTTGGCCGTGGTCATCGTATCCTCCTGACAATCGTGGTAGCACCGGGTTTTCGACTCCCGGGCAATCCACAACGTAACGGCGACGATTCGGCACGATCTAGGGCCATTGGGCCTTCGAGGCGACGACGTTGGACCCGCCAGTGATGCAGCGAGGATTGGCGTCGGGACGACCAGGATCGAGCAGCTGGCCTGGTCAACCAGACCCGTCTTGCACCGGCCCCACGGATCGCTCCATCGGCTCACCCCGCGCCCTGCCCACGACCACCAACTGGACCGACTGATCGGTCTTGGTCAGCAACCGGGCGAGGCCATCGCGCGGCGATCCAACTGCACGCCGACGTCGGGGCAGCGCTGGATCCAGGTGCATAGCCCGTGTTCGCGCTGCCCAGGGTGTATGCCGTTGGACCTGCGGTGGCGCACCCCCATCGCCAGCACCGATGCGTTGCGTAGCCGTGCCTCTCGCATCGCCCGCTGTAGTGTTGCGTCGTTGCCGGGTAACCCGCCAATGACGGCGGCGATGCAGCCAGTCAGGGATCGGGCTGCATCGTTGGTGCGGATGATCGCCACTGACCACGCCGCCGACTCGGCCGAGGTGGCCACCGTAGCGCCGGCTATGACATGAACCAGGCGTAGCCGAGCATCGCGGCACAACGCCTCATCGACCGCCCACACGGCCGTGGCGAGCGCGGCAGGGGAACTGTCGACACTAACGACTACCGGCCCCGATGATTTCGTGCGCCCGCTCATCGTGACCTCCGAGCTGAAGCTTGCTCGGGCGGTGTCGGTGCAGCCCCTGCTGCGATGAGGCGACGCTATTCAGCGTTGCCTCGCATTTCGCAGAACCGTTAGCCCCTAGGCGATCCCAACGTGCGGCGCCTACGTGTCGGGTTTCGCGCAGTGGGCACGCCGATCGTTCGCTTCCAAGGTCGTGGTTCAGTCGACGCGCCAGGGCATTTCATTGGTTGGCACTCCGTCGAGCAGTGCGTTGGCGTCTCGCTGGCCCAGTTCAATAGACGCCCGGATGAATTCCTGATCGAAAAACAGGTAGCTGACCAGGTCGCCTCGGCGTGGGCCGTCACCCTCAAGTGCGTGTGCCATCAGGCGCAGTTCGAGCTGTCGCAGCCTGTGCACGAGCCCACCGGAGTAGCTGGGTTTACGGTGCAGGACCTCGAGTGCCAACCGGCCCAACGTGTGGCTGTGCGCCGGACCGACGAAAACATAGGGGATCTTCTTGCGCAGTCGCCCGGTTGCCGTGGCAACCAGTTCATCTTTGGCCAGCAAGGCGTTGATCTTGTCCAGCGTCCGCAGGTCCTCAACCACGCGGGCGAGGACGCTGTCGACAAACTCGATCAGCATGTCATCGACATCGGGGGCCAGTCCACCGGCTTGCGGTGTTGTAGTGGTGTCACGCATCGGATGCGTGGCGATGACGACCAGCGCATCCGCGTCTAGCGCCAGCGCGGGCTTGAGTGAAGCGTGCAGCGTTAGCCAGCCGTCGAGATACCAGCCGGGCGAGCCTGACGGTTTGCACACCCGTACCGGCGGAAAGAGCATCGGGATGGCGCAGGACGCGAGTACATGCTCGGGCCGCATTTGCACGGCGATGTAGTCAAGTGGTCGTTCATCGTCGCTGGCAGGCACCGGTACGCCGTCCTCACGGTCGACGAAGACAACGGTGCGGTTGTCGGTGCCGGAGCTGGTCACAACAGCGAGGGTGAGGCCCTTGTCGGGATGTTGTCTCGCAGCCGTTGTAGGTCAATGGCTTGCTGAGCTGTGCGTCGCAGCGGCGCGGTGTCGAGTAGTCGGGTCAGCCTGACGCCGGGCAGGCGTAACAGTTGGCCGACAAGGTGGGCGGCCACGCCTGGCAAGGTGATGAGCGGTGATCGATATACCTCGGAAACCGAGATGGTGCGCCACAGGTCGAGAACCTGACGAGCTTGGTCGGCGGGCGGGAGATGGGTCAACGCGACGAACAGTGTCGCGGTGATCGCGCCCGCGCTGCTGCCGATGTACACCCTGGGTTCGCAGCCCGCAGCGCGCAGCCGTGGCACCAGCACCGACAGCGCGCCGGCTTCATAGCCGCCGCGCGCCCCGGTGGCCCCGACGACGATCGCCACCCGCTTGGGCTGCATCGGCTTAGTCCCCGACGGTTGGTAGTGATCGGCCAATCGGCGAGCGAGCCCGTGATATCTGTCGTGTGGGCTTGACCGCCGGATGCACTGGGCATCGCTTCAGAATCGCGGGCGCAGGTGATGCGACGTGTTCAAACATACCTGCGGTCAACATAGTTCGTGGTGAGGGTCAATCCGGCATTGGCGTCGACCCGCTCGGTAAATCGAATGGGTTGCCTTGGGTGTGCGCGCACTGGACCAAAACGCCGAAACTCGGCCACGTTCTCTAATCTAATCGGGATGGCCTGCTGCGCTACCGGCACCTGCCGGGTGCGGTGCAGCTCGCCGAGCGGCTGGCGGATGGTTTGCTTGATGCGGCCGACGCGTTCGACGGGCGCCTACCCGATTCTGCGGATTTCCCCGATCGCGGTTTTACCGGCCAGTGCCCTATCTGACCGCATGCTCACCGCAAGCATGGGCAAGCGCCGCACCGTTGCTGGTGCGATCGTTTCTGGGATTGACCCCGCATGTGCCCCAGCGCACGTTGACGGTGGTTCCGAACCTGCCGCCGCGGTGGGGCAAGCTGGCCCTCGCTGATCTGCGGCTCGGCCCTGCAATCGTGCGGATCGAGGCCGAGGGTGAAACGGTGACCGCCCACGGGGTGCCCCACGATTGGCGACTTACCACGCCAAACCCGACCGATCACCGCGCCGGTCGACACGGCTGACGGTACGGCGACAAATAACCCCCGGGGATGGGACTTCGGTCTCTACCGGGCGCCCGCACGGGACTTGAAGGATCGAAACGACAAGTCCCACAACAACCAACAACCAAAGGAGGATCATGACCAATCTCCCTGCGCACCCCCAGCCTCGCCCGTGGCTGCCGGCCTGGTCCGAGTTCTGGTCCGATCTGTGGACCGGCTTTCCGTCATTGGCGGCCCTGCGTTCAAGCCATCTGATCCGGCTCGAGGAGGAGATGCAAGAGGGCCACTACGTGCTGCGCGCTGAACTCCCCGGCATCGATCCGGCCAAGGACGTCGACATCACCGTGCACGAGGGCCAGTTGACGATCAAGGCCGAACGCAGCGAGAAAAAGGAAACCAAGGGCCGCTCGGAGTTCTCCTACGGCTCGTTCACCCGGTCGGTTACCCTGCCCGCGGGCGCCAACGAAGAGGACATCAAAGCCACCTACGACAAGGGCATCCTCACCGTGGATGTGGCCGCTGCGAAACAGGCTGCGCCGGCCGAGAAGCACATCGAGGTGAAAGCCACCAGCTAACCCCACATACCCGCGGTCCCAGAGCCCAGCAAGGTCCCGGGGCCGCCGCTTGATTGGGCCCTGCGAGAGACACTACAAAGCGGCGCCGCACCTGAGGACGAGTGCCGGTGTATCGCGAGGGCTGAAGAACGGAGGCGCACTCATGCCGGGCCAGTAAGGTGCGGGCACGCTCGTTGATCGCCTTGAGCTGATGTTCGACTGGTACAAGGGGATGGTCGACCAGCACACGGGCCGGCTGCTCTACCGCT
>DASPOT010000139.1:0-5730 GCA_035625875.1 Mycobacterium sp.
ATCACCAACAAGAGCCTGCGCGCCTTGATGACCGGACTGCTCGGCGGCGCCACCTACACCATGAACCAGGCCAGCTACGACCTGGCCCGGCTGCGGGTCAACGGGCTCATCACCCGCATCCCGGGCAAAAATCGCTACCGGCTCACCGGCGACGGCCTGCGGTTTGCGGTCTTCTACACCAAACTGCACGATCGCCTGCTGCGACCCCTACTCGCCACCGACCAGCCACCCGCCCCGCCACCATTACGAAAGGCATTGCACACCATAGACATTCACATCAACGAAACCATCGGCCAGGCCCGACTCTTACCGAACGCAGCCTGAAAACTCAAGACAACTCTCAACGTTCTAGCGACCAAAGGTTCACTACGCCGCCGCCGGGACTGCGCCCGGCAGCGGTGGCCCTTCGGGCAGTTTGACCTCACGGGCGCGGGTGGTTTCCTAGGTTGGGATGGGTGTCCAGCGACGAATTCAGCCTGCGGTATTCGGATCTTGTGACTGGCGGCTATGACTGTGTGGATCGGATCGTGCTTAACGCGTTCTACCCGCTGGGGTATCACCCGGGCGGTTTGCGCACCTGGTGGCGGCGGCTGCACGGCGACAGCGACGCAGAGCTGGACAACACCCATCTGATGCGGATGGCCGGGCGCTTTGCCCGCCGGGTCAAGGCCTGGGGCGCGGCCAGTGGGGTGCCGGTGATCTTCTGTAAGGCCGGGGAGCGCAAGCACCGCATCGCCGAGGCGTACCTGGCCGAGCAGGAGGTGGGCACCGGGGTGTTTTTGGTGCTGGTGGCCAAGGCGCCGGCGCCGGTATGGAAAGTGGCGCGCTCGGCGAACACCGGCGCAATCGTGAACATCGACAGGAGGCGCGAATACGTCAACCACTATTCGTTTCACATCATCGATTCCGAGTGGGGACACGTGACGATCAAGATGTCGGGGCATCCGCCGTTCGGCGCGCAGATCATTCTCAACGGCCACGAGTACGTGGCCCGTCAAGCCGCCGCGGCGGGGATAGCATTCACCAAGGTCGGCAACTGCTTCACCGCGGTCGCCGACCCGGCGGGCCTGGCCCGGATCGCAGATGCCTTGTCGCAGCATGCGACTGTAGGGCGGCTGGGCCAGGTCTGCCAACGCTGGATCTATTCCGCGTGCCTGTGCTTCGGGCTCGACCTCGACGAGCAACAGCGCAGCGGATTCGGTTATGGGTTTGCCGTCTATCAGCTCGAGTACAGTCGCAACCTGATCTTCGCCGACGGCGCGACAATGCAGCGCGTCTTTGACGCGGTGGTGGACCGCACCCGCTCCCGGTTGGACGTGCCCAAGATCCGCACCGTGTTCGGCACCGCGCAGCGTCCGCGACGCACCCGCCGCAACTCATCGACCATCGAGGCCGCGATCGAGACACCTACGTATGACCTGACCGTGTTCAAGCTGAACTTCGGGCGGCTGACCGGCAAGGCCTACACCAAAGATGACATGTGATGGGGACCCCCTCTGCTCAGACGCTCGTTGATATGGCGTCAGTGATGTTTGAGGAACTTGAGGAGGTCCCGATGACGATAGTAGGCGGCTTGGACGTGCACCGACAGCAGATCACCTTCGATTACGTGGATGACGACGGGTTGGTGCACTGGGGCCAGATTCGTCCGGCGACGCGGAAGACGTTGCGGGGCTGGCTTGCCGAGCACTTCCCTGACGGTGATGGCGAGTTCGCGCTGGAGGGCTGCACCGGCTGGCGGTACGTCAGCGAGGAGCTGGCGGCCGCGGGACTGGGTGTGCATCTGGGGGATCCGGCCGAGATCGCCGGGTTGCGGGGTCGCAAGAAGCGTGCCAAGACCGATCGCGCTGATGCCCGGTTGCTGCGCACGTTGCTGGTGGAGGGCCGGTTCCCGGAGTCGTGGATCCCGCCGGCGCACGTGGTGGAGGTGCGCACCCTGGGCCGGTTGTACTGCACCCTGATGGATGAGCGCCGGGCCTGGCAGCAGCGCATCCATGCCCAGGTGTTTCATCAGGGCTGCCCACCGATTAGAGCGTTGTTGACCCGGGCCGGCCGGGAGGCGCTCGCGGGTGCCGAGTTGTCGGCGGCGGGACGCCAGTATGTGGACACCGCGCTGCGGCGCATTGATGAGCTCAGCGCCGAGATCGACCCGCTGCGCACTCAATTGATCGGCTTGGCCCGCCGCCAGCCGGGGTGCCGGGCGCTGCAGCGCCACTACGGCGTGGGCTGGTTGTGCGCGGTGATCATCTGGGCCGAGATCGGTGATGCGCGCCGGTTCGCCAGTTCCGATCAGCTGGTGCGCTTCGCCGGGCTGGATGTCACCGTCTACTCCTCTGACAGCAAACGCGCACCGGGGCACCTGTCGCGGCAGGGCTCGCCGGAGCTGCGGTGGGCGGCGTTCGAGGCGGCCAAGTCCGCTGCGCGGCGCGGGTCCCCCGATCACGGCTACTACCACAAGCTGGCGGCCAAAAAGGACGGCAACAACGGCAAGAACCCGACCCTGGCGGTGGAGCGCAAGATTTTGCGCCGCTGCTATCACACGCTGCGTGAGCTGGGCGATTCCGCCCTGGCCATGCCGAGCGCCCAACCGCAGGAGGTCGCCGCCTGAGATGCGTTGCGCACGTGCCCTGCCCATAAATCAGCTGATGCCTGCGGCCAGCTCCCGCAATTCGCCTGCCGCCACCTCCTCGCTGTGGGGTGGACCTCCCGCAAAGACTGAGCGACCGCACCCCTTCGGCAGCCCGCACGCCGGGCACCCCATCCATCATCATGTCGCCGGACCTCGTCCGTGGACCCAGATAAGGCTGGGCGCCGGCACGCGCGACGACGTTTCCCGCACCACGTTCTTCTCTCACAGGAGGCAGCAGATGACTTGAACCACAACGTCTTTGCCTCGCCTCCGGCCGGCCAAGTTTGCGGCGGATCCTCGTCGGCCTCAAGGTCGTTCGTCCTCGCTGCGCTGCGGGCGCTCCACCTCGACCCCGACTGCGGTCCACCGCCCCAGGCACGTGTGCCGGAACGAGGCCAAACAACGGAAAAACCAACGGATCCCAACCTTTACGGGGGTCCCCAACACAGATAAGGCGAACGCGTGCTTCGGTTCGAGGCGATCGCGCACAACACCGCGGAGTTGCGCTGCGGGCGCATGATCGAGAAGTTCCCCGAGATCGTGACCCAACTGGCCGGCATCGCCGAACGATTCGCCACCGCCCTGGACTGCGTGGACACCGGATTCATCGCCGACGGCATCCTCGACGAGCTGCCCACTGGATCGACGCTGGGCGCCACCCGCGTCGGCGGTGTCGACCTCAACAAGAAGCGTATGCGTGACGCGCTGTCGGCCGTGCTCGCCCTCGCCCCGGCCCCGCACGGCTTCACCGTGGGCGAGTTCGCCGCGAAGGTCCGCGCCATGACCGGCACCTCCGCCGCCGCGTACAGCATCCGCCAAGCGGCCTACGACCTGCGCAAACTGCGAGGCAAACAGCTCGTCGACAAGCCAGCACGCACGCGCCGCCACCGAGTTCCGGCGCTGGCTGCGCGCACGATCGCCGCCCTGCTCACCCTCCGCGACCAGGTCATCGCCCCGATCCTCGCCGCGGTGCGCAGCCCCCGCATGGGACGCAAACCCGCGCACTGGACACGCGTCGACCGTGACTACGAACGAATCCGCATCGACATGCAAACGCTCTTCACCGACATCGCCCTCCAAACCCCGCTAGCCGCTTGAGGATTCGGCATCAGTCCGCCACTGCACATCACCAACAAATTGTCGAAAGTCGATCCTCAAGTAGCCCTGTGTCAACCCTCCCCTTACCAATACGAGGGTTTGGCTTACATGGGCCCGCGGCGGGCGAAGGGGGGCTTGTCGATCCCCCCGCCAGGGCCAAGCTTGCACCGGTCCTCGGTGCGGTCAAGCAAACAACGCTTGACCGCACCTGCGGGGCCGGCGCCGAGCCCGAGATGGCGGGAGGAGCGGGCAAGGAAAATGGATCATGAGGAAAGGCAGGGGAAGGTCGTCCTACTAAATCGAATTCAGCCGCCATCAAGATCAGGAGTGATTTTGTAGAGCCTGAAGGGCTCCGTGTTTGGCGGGGTCGTAGGTGGTGTTGGTCTGCCAACAGTGCCAAATGACGTAGAGCCAGGCGCGGGCCAGGATGCGTACGGCGTGGGGGTGGTCGTGCTTGCGGGCGCGAGCGCGGTCATAGACGTCGGCGGCCCAAGGGTTGGCGTGGCGAGAGCCGTTGGCGAAGTCGCAGACGGCATCACGTAGCTGTTTGTCGCAGGCCCAGCGGAACCCTACTGAGCGCATTTTTCCCGATTGGCGGGTCGAGGGCGCCACACCGGCCAGACACATCAGTGCCTCCGGGGTGGGGAATCGAGCACGGCAATCCCCGATCTCGGCCAACAGCCGGGCGGCGCGCACGGTTCCCGAACGGGGCAGGCTGATGAAGATGTGCGCGTCGGCATGGGCGGCAAGTTGCTGTTCGATCTGCTCGGACAAGACCGTGATCTGCTCAACGAGGCTGGTCAGGGTGGCCACCAGCGCGCCGGTGATATGGGCGTGCGCAGTGCCCTCCTGGCCGGTGGCGCCGCGGGGGGCGGCGATCAAACGCACGTGCAGAATCGCTGGGTCGGTGCGGCCGGTGTAGTGCGCTGATTTCAACCAGGCCCCCAGCCGGATGGGGGTCAGCCAGTCGGCGCGCTCCTGGCGGTCAAATCGGGCCAAGAACTTCAAGCTGATCGCCGAGTCCAAGTCGGCGAACAGCCCGACCGCCCCAGGAAACACCCGATTGAGGTGCTCACGCAGCTGGTTGGCCACCGCTACCCGATGGATCACCAGATCCTTGCGGGCACGGCAGGTCGCGCGCAGCGCCGCTGTGGCAGCGCTGTCGGGCACCAGCGGACGCAGCCGGGCCCGATCGGTGCGCAACGTATCGGCCAGCACAAAGGCGTCAAACCGGTCGTCTTTGTTGCCCGCCGAACCGTAGCGGCCACGCAGGTTTTTCAGCTGGTTGGGGCTGATCACCACCACGGTGATGCCCGCGTCCAACAGCGCGTTGACCACCGGCCCGTCGGGGCGTTCGATGGCCACCTCGCTGACCCCGGTGCGCGCCAGCACCGCCACCAGCTCTCGCAGTCCCGCCGCGCTGTGCTCAACAGTGCTGCGGTGCACCTGCCGACCATGCCTGTCCAGGATTGATACCGCGTGATCATCACGGGCCCAATCGATTCCACACGTCAACCCATTAGCCGGTTCATCCGGCAACACTGCTGGGGCATACTGCATAACAGCCTCCTCGCTGCTGTTCCCAGTGGGGAGGCACCCTAATATCGGTGTCGGGATGTGACCGCGAGTTCGCTCACTGTTCGGCGCTCAATGGCGCTCAGTCCTGTCGACCGTCAGCACACCCCGAGAACCGCCGAGCCCCGCAACACTTAAGGTGGCCATCCAACTGGCTAGCGGCAATGGCGGTGACTCGACGGCACCTCGGGTGCATCGGTGACCCATCCACGATCACTGACACACCGATAGTGCATCAGTGAGCGGCTAGCGACAAAGGGTCGCTAGGCCGCTGGCGGAAAGTGGCCACACAGCCCCGGGTGAAACGCGTGTCCACCAACCACATCAGCACGGTCTTCTGGCCGCGGTCGGGCAATGGTCGGGTCGGTGGGGTTTGCGAGGAGCAGCTCGCGGGGTCAGCCGAGCTTCCACTGGGGGCCATGAAAGGC
>DASPOT010000140.1:0-2885 GCA_035625875.1 Mycobacterium sp.
TGCGGCTGCTGAGTGTGGTGGCCAGCCACCGCGGCGGGGAGGCCTGCGTGTGTGATCTGTCGGTTGGTATCGATTTGACCCAGCCGACCATCTCCCATCACTTGAAGGTGCTCAAGACTGCGGGGCTGCTGACCAGCGAGCGCCGCGGTTCGTGGGTGTATTACCGGGTGATTCCTGAAGCGCTGCAGCAGCTTTCGCAGCTTTTGGGCGCCGACGTCCTCAGTCGGAGCCGTTAGTGGACAGCGTCGGGTTGTGGCGGCGAACCGGCAGCAGTGTCGATGACGACACACTCCCGCGGCGTGTCTTCGCCGAATTCCTCGAGGCCATGCGCATGAGTGCCCGTCCGCGGTGCCCCTGCGGGGGGCGTGGCGAGCCGGTGAACTGCTTTGACGGCGCCTGGCTCGGTCGCCCCGCGGACGCGGTTGCAGTCCGCGCCGACTGCGGTGCCGGCGTGTTTCCCGACCACGCGCAGGCCACGGCGCGCTGGCTGACCCGGACCATGGTCATCAACCGCCCGGTCGGGGTGGAGCCGCCCGCGCGCACCAGTCGCTGCCACGGATGCCGGCAGGCCCGCGCCGCCGCGGTTGGGCAAGCAGCCCGACCAGTCCAGTTACGAGAAGGGCGTTGAGCAGATGAGCGCACACCCCCGCACCACCTATCCCCGGCCCGCCGACGACAGCCATGTCGCGGCACGGCTGTCGACGGTGGACCGTTTCCTTCCGTTGTGGATCGGCCTGGCCATGGCGGCCGGGCTGCTGCTGGGGCGCCTGATCCCGGGGCTGGCCAGGGGGCTGAACGCGGTGTCAATCCACGGCACCAGCCTGCCAATCGCCGTCGGGCTGCTGCTGATGATGTACCCGGTGCTGGCCAAGGTCCGCTACCGGGAGATCGGGCGGATCACTGCCGATCGCCGCATGATCACCGCGTCGCTGATCCTGAACTGGATCATCGGGCCTGCGGTCATGTTCGCCCTGGCCTGGCTGCTGCTGCCGGACCTGCCCGCCTACCGCACCGGCGTCATCCTGGTCGGGCTGGCCCGCTGCATCGCCATGGTGCTCATCTGGACCGACCTGGCCTGCGGCGACCGGGAGATGGCCGCCGTGCTGGTCGCGCTCAACGCCGTTTTCCAGGTGCTGGCTTATGCCGCTCTGGGCGTGTTCTACCTCAACGTGCTGCCCGGCTGGCTCGGGCTGCCCACCCAGAGCCTGCATGTCTCCTTCGCCGCCATCGCGGTCACCGTTGTGGTGTTCCTGGGCATACCGCTGGTCACTGGATTTCTCACCAGGACACTCGGGGAACGCGCCCGCGGCCAGCAGTGGTATGAGAGCAGGCTGCTGCCGCGCATTGCACCAGTCGCCCTGTATGGGCTGCTTTTTACCGTGGTGGTGCTGTTCGCGCTGCAGGGCAAAACGATCACCTCCCAGCCGCTGAACGTGGCCCGCATCGCGCTGCCGCTGCTGGCCTACTTCGCCGTGATGTGGGCCGGCGGGTTCGCCATCGCCCGGTGGCTGCACCTGTCCTACCCCCGCGCCGCGGCGCTGGCCTTCTCCGCCGCCAGCAACGACTTCGAGCTGGCGATCGCGGTCGCCATCGGCGTATTCGGCGCCACCTCTGGCCAGGCCCTGGCCGGGGTCGTCGGCCCGCTGATCGAGGTGCCCGTGCTGCTCGGCCTGGTCTATGTGGCCCTGTGGAAGCAGCGCCGGCTGGCGTGGCCCCAAGATGACCAACCGCAGCGCCCGCCCCCACCGCAGCCCCGCTTATCGGCGAGGAAGATGCCATGATCGGCCACGGGTTTTGTTCGTACGCATGCAGGCGTTCGCCCGTGACTTCTGTCCAGATAATCGCCAATCGCCGTCACGATCGGCCGGGTGTTCTCCGACACCTCGCTGGCATCGCCCCATCCTCGGCACTGGGTTTCATCGCCGCCCAGATCCTCGGCGCCCTGCTGGGGCGGGGCTTGGTCACCGTGCTCTACCCGGAGGCGGCCCGCGTCGCCGACGAGGTGATCGTCTCGCACCACAACAGGAAAACCACTATCGATCAATGGAGTTCGTCATGACCGAAGGCCCCACCCCGTTGGCCCAGCACGGGCGCCGCGATATGCCGGAGCTGGCGCTGCGCATCGCCGCGACCCGGCTGCAAGGCGAGTTCGACGGCACCTTTGGGGTGGAGACCATCGAGCGGTTCCTCTACACCTCCCATGACCTGTTCGCCGGGCGGGCCACCATCGCCAATTTCCTGCCGCTACTGGCCGAACGCTTTGCGCGCCAACGCCTGACCGCACTAGCCCGCGTGGAAGGCAAGATCACCGACGGTAAGCCGACCGTGCTGTTTTTATGCACCCACAACGCCGGGCGCTCCCAGATGGCGCTGGGGTTTTTCACCCAGCTGGCCGGTGATCGAGCCGTGGCCTGGTCGGGGGGATCAGAACCCGGCGATGAGATCAACCCCGCCGCCGTGCAGGCCATGGCCGAAATCGGCATCGACATCACCGAGGAATTTCCCAAGCCAGGGACCGATGAGATCGTTCGGGCCGCCGATGTCGTGATCACCATGGGCTGCGGCGACGCCTGCCCCATCTTCCCCGGAAAACGCTACGAAAATTGGGAGCTCCCCGACCCAACTGGCCAACCCGTCGAAGCGGTGCGCCCGATCCGTGACGAGATCGAAGAACGCGTCCGCCGACTGCTTAACGACCTCAACGTCCCGACCACCACGTAGGGCTGACTCCGCTTACACATGGTGATTGAGGGTCAATGCATGTCGCCGATGAGCCGCAACACTCGGACACATCAACACCACCGCAGCAGCTGTGGCCGTCCCACGAGTGGCGCCACCCGCGTCGCTGATTTCGCCGCGGCCATAATCGTCGGCAGGCAAGCAGC
>DASPOT010000141.1:0-10035 GCA_035625875.1 Mycobacterium sp.
GATGGTCTTCTGCATCTTGTCACTCACCACATAACCGATGCGCACCTTGCGGCGGCCACGGTCCTTCGGGGTGCGCGGAGTGTTCTTGGGGCCCTTGTCGTTCGAGCCGGCGTCGGTGGGAGCGGCCTGCTTGGTGGCGGCCTTCGGTGCCGCCTTGGAAGCCTTGGGGGCGGCGGCCTTCGCTTCTGCCATCACGATTCCTTATTTCCGTCGGGACCCTCGGGACCAGAGGCCAGGCCCAGCTCTCGTTCCCGCAATACGGTGTAGACGCGTGCGATCTCCTGCCGCACCGTGCGGAGCCGGCGGTTGTTGCTGAGCTGGCCGGTCGCCATCTGGAAGCGCAAGTTGAACAGCTCTTCCTTGGATTCGCGCAGCCGCTCGGCCAGCTCCTCGTCGGTGAGCTCGCGCAGTTCGCCAGGGGAAATACCCACAGCCATCAGAACTGCTCCTCTCGGGTCACGATGCGTGCCTTGATCGGCAACTTGTGGATTGCCCGGGTGAGCGCCGCGCGCGCGACCTGCTCGTTGGGGTAGCTGAGCTCGAACAGCACCCGGCCGGGCTTGACGTTGACGACCCACCATTCCGGCGAGCCCTTGCCCGACCCCATCCTGGTCTCCGCCGGCTTCTTGGTCAGCGGGCGGTCCGGGAAGACGTTGATCCATACCTTGCCGCCACGCTTGATGTGCCGGTTGATGGCGATACGAGCGGACTCGATCTGCCGGTTGGTGACGTAAGCGTGCTCGAGGGCCTGGATGCCGTAGTCGCCGAAGTTCACCTCTGTGCCGCCACTGGCGATGCCGCGCTGGCGGGGATGGTGCTGCTTACGGTGCTTGACTTTGCGGGGAATCAACATGATTCAGCTCTCCGTGCTCTGCGGTTCGAGGGCGGGCTCACCAGCCGCCGCAGCTTCGTCAGCGCCCGCGCGTCCGGCCTCGGTGCCCGTCGGCGGGGTGCCCGCAGCGCCGCTGCGGCGCGGACGCGTGCCCGAGGGTCGCTCACGGCGCGGACGCTCGGCGCCCGCCGGGCTGGCGGCGGCTACTTCACGTTTGCCCCCGACGATGTCGCCCTTGTAGATCCACACTTTCACGCCGATCCGGCCGAAGGTGGTCTTCGCCTCATACAGGCCATAGTCGATGTCAGCGCGCAGTGTGTGCAGCGGAACGCGGCCCTCGCGGTAGAACTCGGAGCGGCTCATTTCGGCCCCGCCGAGGCGGCCCGAACACTGCACCCGGATCCCCTTGACGTTGGGCTGACGCATTGCCGATTGGATGGCCTTACGCATCGCCCGCCGGAACGCCACGCGATTGCTCAACTGTTCCGCGACCCCCTGAGCCACCAACTGAGCTTGCGCCTCAGGGTTTTTGACTTCGAGGATGTTGAGCTGGACCTGCTTGCCGGTCAGCTTCTCCAGGTCGGCGCGGATGCGGTCGGCCTCCGTGCCGCGACGGCCGATGACGATGCCGGGACGGGCGGTGTGGATATCCACGCGAACCCGATCGCGTGTCCGTTCAATCTCCACATCGGCGATCCCCGCGCGCTCTAGGCCGGTGGAAAGCAGCCGACGGATCGCGACATCCTCTTTGACGTACTCGCCGTACTGCTTGTCGGCGTACCAGCGAGACTTCCAGTCGGTGGTGATGCCGAGCCGGAAGCCGTGCGGATTGATCTTTTGGCCCACTAGTGCGAGCCTCCCTTCGCTTCAGAAGTCTCAGAGGTTGCCGCTGAAGTCTCTGTCGACTTCACGGCGGGTGCCTTCGTCGCGGGCATCTCCGCCGGCGCCTGCTGGGCGGATGCCTTCGTCGCGCGCATCTCCGCCGGCGCCTGCTGGGCGGGTGCCTTCGTCCCGGACATCTCGGCCGGCGCCTGCTGGGCCGGTGCCTTCTTCGCCGGTGCCTTCGTGGCCGGCGCCTTGGCGGCGGCCTTGCTGGCCTGGGCGCGACGGGCCCGCGATGACTGCGACCGTTGGTCCTTGACCGGGCGGCTTTCGACCACCACGGTGATATGGCTGGTGCGCCTGCGGATCCGGAATGCGCGCCCCTGGGCGCGCGGACGGATGCGCTTGCCGGTCGGACCTTCGTCGGCGAAGGCGGCGGCGACCACCAAGGTCGCCGGATCCAGGCCGTTGTTGTTCTCGGCGTTGGCCGCCGCGCTCGCGATGACCTTGGCTACCGGCACACTGGCCGCCTGCGGTGCCCAGCGCAGGATGTCGAGCGCGTCTGAAACCGACTTGCCGCGCACCAGATCGATCACGCGGCGCGCCTTTCTCGCCGACACCCGTACAAACCGCGCTTTAGCGACCGCTGACGGAAATTCAGTCGTGGTGGTGGTCATCTCAGGTCTCCAGCTCTTCGCCGCGAGCGCTCATCACATGCGCGCTCATCGGCGCTTGCTCTTGCGGTCGTCCTTGATGTGGCCCTTGAAGGTGCGCGTCGGCGCGAATTCACCCAGTTTGTGGCCCACCATCGCCTCGGTGACAAACACCGGGACGTGCTTGCGTCCGTCGTGGACCGCAAAGGTGTGCCCGATGAAGTCCGGAATAATGGTCGACCGCCGCGACCAGGTCTTGATGACCTGCTTGGTGTTCTTCTCGTTCTGCGCGTCGACCTTCTTGAGCAGATGGTCGTCGACGAACGGACCTTTCTTGAGGCTGCGTGGCATGATTGGCTACTCCTCGACTTCCTAGCGCGAGTGCTTCTTGCCGGTGCGCCGGCGTCGGACAATGAGCTTGTCGCTTAGCTTGTGTCGCTTGCGAGTGCGCCCCTCGGGCTTGCCCCACGGGCTGCACGGGTGCCGGCCACCGGAAGTCTTACCCTCGCCGCCGCCGTGCGGGTGATCCACCGGGTTCATCACGACACCGCGGACCGACGGGCGCTTGCCTTTCCATCGCATACGACCGGCCTTGCCCCAGTTGATGTTGGCCTGCTCAGCGTTGCCCACCTCGCCGACGGTGGCGCGGCAGCGCACGTCCACGCGGCGGATCTCCCCGCTGGGCATACGCAGGGATGCGTAGCTGCCTTCCTTGCCGAGCAACTGGATGCTGGACCCCGCGGAGCGGGCGAGCTTGGCGCCACCGCCCGGCCGCAGCTCCACGGCGTGAATGGTGGTGCCAGCGGGGATGTTGCGCAGCGGCAGGTTGTTGCCAGGCTTGATATCGGCGTTGGGACCCGACTCCACCCGGTCATCTTGCGAAAGCCCTTGCGGGGCAATGATATAGCGCTTCTCACCGTCGAAGTAATGCAGCAACGCGATGTTCGCGGTGCGGTTGGGGTCGTACTCGATATGCGCGACTTTCGCGTTGACGCCGTCTTTGTCGTTGCGCCGGAAGTCGATCACCCGATAGGCGCGCTTGTGCCCACCGCCCTGGTGGCGGGTAGTGATCCGGCCATGCGCATTACGGCCACCGCGCCCGTGCAGCGGGCGCACCAACGACTTCTCCGGAGTCGATCGGGTGATCTCGGCGAAATCGGAGACGCTGGCACCGCGACGACCGGGTGTGGTCGGCTTGTACTTGCGAATTCCCATGTCTGCTAAGTCTTTCTACTCTCGGCTAGGCCGGTGCTCCGAACAGGTCGATCGGCTTGCTGCCCGAGGCCAGGGTGACGATGGCGCGTTTGGTATTTTTCCGCTTGCCGTATCCGGTCCTGGTGCGCTTGCGCTTGCCCTGCCGGTTCGCGGTGTTCACCGACGCGACCTGGACGGCGAAGATCTTCTCGATAGCGATCTTGATCTGCGTCTTATTCGAGTCAGGGTGCACCAGGAAGGTGTACACGTTGTCGTCGATCAGCTTATAGGACTTCTCCGAGATGACCGGAGCCAGGATGATGTCGCGTGGGTCGGTGAGCGTCGCCATCAGGCCGAAACCTCCTGGGCAGTCTTCGTGTTGGCGGCGATGTAGGCGTTGAGCGCCTCGACGGAAAACACCACGTCGTCGGCACGCAGCACGTCATGGGTGTTGAGCTGGTCGGGCGCCAACACGTGCACACCGGGCAGGTTGCGCACGCTTTTCGCACCGGTCAGGTCACTGCGCCCGATGACCACCAGCACCTGCTTGCGGTCGGTCAGCGTGCCCAGAAACGCCTTGGCGCTCTTGGTCGACGGGGTCTGACCCGACACCAGCTCGGTGACGGCGTGGATGCGTCCGTTGCGTGCCCGGTCGGACAGCGCCCCGCGCAACGCTGCGGCGATCATTTTCTTGGGTGTGCGCTGGCTGTAGTCGCGCGGCTTAGGACCGTGCACTATGCCGCCGCCGGTGAACTGCGGGGCGCGAACCGAGCCTTGCCGCGCGCGACCAGTTCCCTTCTGCCGGTATGGTTTCCGACCCCCGCCACGGACCTCGCCACGTGTCTTGGTCGAGTGCGTACCCTGCCGGGCCGCCGCCAGCTGCGCGGTGACCACCTGGTGCATCAGCGCGATGTTCGTCGGGGCGTCAAACAGCTCGGCCGGCAGCTCGATGGAGCCGTCGATCTCGCCGGCCGGGGTCTTGACGTCGATCTTCAACGTCTTCTGCTCTTTGGCGGCCATCACTTGTCACCTCGTTTGATCGCGCTGCGAACCATGACGAGTCCACCGGTGCGGCCGGGGACCGCGCCCTTGATCAGCAGCACGCCGTTCTCGGCATCGACCTTGTGCACCAACAGATTCTGGACCGTCACCCGGTCATTGCCCATTCGCCCGGCCATCCGGGTGCCCTTGAACACCCGAGCGGGTGTCGCGCAGCCGCCGATAGAACCCGGGCGGCGGTGCACCGCCTGGGTGCCATGGCTGGCGCCCTGCCCGCGGAAACCGTGACGCTTCATGGTGCCGGCAAAGCCCTTGCCCTTCGAGGTACCGGTCACGTCGACGTAGCTGCCGTCGGCGAAGATTTCGGCGGTCAGCTCCTGGCCGACCTGGTATTCGGCCGCTGCTTCCGGGTCGTCGAGGCGCAGTTCGGCTAGGTGGCGACGGGGATTGACACCGGCGGCGGCGTATTGACCGGTCAGCGGCTTGTTGACCTTCCGCGGGCTGATCTCACCGTAGGCCAGCTGCACAGCGCTGTACCCGTCGCGTTCCGGCGTGCGGATGCGGGTCACCACGTTCGGGCCGGCCTTGACCACCGTCACCGGCACGACCTTGTTGTTCTCGTCGAACACCTGCGTCATGCCCAGCTTGGTGCCCAGGATGCCTTTTCGTGCCATCAGTCTGGATCTCCTACTGGATGTTGACGTCGACGCTGGCGGGCAGGTCGATGCGCATCAGGGCGTCAACGGTCTTCGGTGTCGGATCAAGGATGTCGATCAGCCGCTTGTGGGTGCGCATTTCGAAGTGCTCTCGCGAGTCCTTGTACTTATGCGGGGAGCGGATGACGCAGTACACGTTCTTCTCGGTCGGCAACGGCACCGGACCGACCACGGTGGCGCCCGTCCGGACCACCGTCTCGACGATCTTGCGCGCCGAAGCGTCAATAGCCTCGTGGTCGTAGGCCTTAAGCCTGATGCGGATCTTCTGTCCCGCCACGCTTCTCCTACCTCACTCCCGCTGGGGCCCGTTGTCGCTTCCACGGCGCGCTGATCAATCTAGGTCGATCTAGCGTCCCGCTGGACGTTGTGCCGCTGTTTACCTGTCCTGGTGCACCGGTCCCGCGGTCGGGCGTGTCGCCCGCACGCAGCCTCATCCGCGGCCGAAATTCGTCGCGCTTCAAGGATGGGACCGGACGCGCCCGTGTGGGCGCCGGTCGTATGTCCGGCCAGGCGCGAACCCGGCGCAAGGCAACCTGAACAGTATGCCCTAGATCACGGTATCGGCCAAATCTCCGGCCAGCTGAGCTCAGCGGTATCGAAACTGCAGACATGGCGACCCTCACCGGGGCGTTTCGTCGCTGTCACTTCGGTGTCACGGGATGGCCCACAGTCGCTACCTTACTCCACAGTAAGGTACGTCGGCATGACCGCTCCGAGTAACACGTATAAGACCAGGCAGCGCCTTGCTGGCCGCCCCGGCGGCAGCCGCCTCTTTTCGGCCGCGGTGATGGGGCGGGGTGCCCTATTTCGCGTCGATTCTGCCGCACATCGTGCGGATGGAGCCGGCCCGGCCGAGATCAAGGTGCCGAAGTGGTTCTTCGTCTCCACCCACGTTGCACAGGCCGGCCTTCTTCTCCAGCATGACAGGGAACCGGGCAGCAGTGCGCGCGTGGGCGTTGCCTCGTGCCGGTAGGTGGGCTGGGAATTCCACCGTGAACACCGCAAGGCACTGTCAACTTGAGGTTGTGTGGACGTTCCGCTAACCACATAAGCCTCATACGTCACACGCGACCTGGTGAATCGCGGAGGCGAACCGGCGAAAATCGCCCTCGGATTGCTCAAGTTGACAGTGCCGTGGCGAACACATTGTGGACCTCGAGAAAATCACCTCAGAGTATGCCGACAGTCGGCACTGACCGCCGGTCAGCGTGCCGGCGGCTTGGGCGACCGCTGCGGCGTGCCCGGCCAGCCCGGCTGGGTGAACGGCGTCAACATCGATGCGGTCGCCGCCGCTTTTCGGTCAAGGACTCCGCGTTCGGTGGCGAGTACGAAAAGTAGTTCGCGTAGCCGCGTGCGTCCTCGGTGCAGCCGCGACGTCACCGCGCCTTTGGAAGTGCCCATGATGGCGGCGATCTCCGCATACGAGAACCCCTCGACGTCGGCGTAGTAGACGGCCATCCGGAACGCTTCGGGCAGCGACAGCAGTGCCGCCTGGATCTCCAAGTCCGGCAGAGCTTCCAGCGCTTCAATTTCCGCCGAGCCCAGCCCGGTCGGCGCGGTGGCGGCGTATCGGGCCGATTGATGGTCGCTGACCTGATCAATGGCGACCTCCACGGGTCGGCGCTGTTGTTTGCGGTAGGCATCGATCCAGGTGTTATGCATAATCCGGTACAGCCACGCCTTGAGGTTGGTGGCAGAAAACGAACGAAAGCCGCTGTAGGCACGCAGCATCGTTTCCTGGACCAGATCTTCGGCATCCTGGCGGGATCCCGTCAGTCGCATCGCGCCACTGAAGAGCTGATCCATCAGCGGGACCGTGTCTCGTTCGAACCGTTCGGCCAACGCAGCATCGGTCTCATATGCCTGGTCGACGGTTGATCGATCGCCCCTGGCGCCCTTACTCGTCGTCTCAACAGCGAACGGAGCAGCGCAGCTCATCTCACGTCTCCTTTGTTTTTAAACAACGCCGCACCTAACTGGCGCCACAACTGCTCCGCGGCAGGCATCCCCATATCGATGTAGGTGTGATGCCACTGCAACCGAACCTGGGGGTTACGACCTGCGTGGGGAAGACCGCCCGTAACTGTCCGATAGGTGCCACGAATGATGCCCCGTCTGTGCCTGGGGCTCCAGAGCCAGATGGCGCCACGCAAGTGCCTGGTGGAGTGTCCACCGGGAAGGGCACGCCGGCATCGGCACTGGCGGGGGCGGCGCTGACGAGAGCGAACGCAGCAGCGCCTGTGGCGATAAACGTTGCGAACCGAGTCCAGCGCCGACGGGTGGGGGCGATGTTGGGCGGAGTTGGATTGGTGATCATGGTCGTTTCCTTTGTTGCGGTGGCCATGGCCCCGGCGGCCCGGCCACACAGTTAGGAGTACCAAACCCGCGTCCAGCGGACACTTTTTTGGGAGTCGATCCGGTCTGCGCTAATGCTCCGATTCGGGTGTGCAGCCAGCTGCCCGACCAGGGATTGGTGCAAATAATGTACGTGGTGGTCGGAACCGGGCCACCTGCAAAACGCGCGCTGGAAGTGGCTGAGGATCCCCCGACGACAAGTCTCGGCGTCGCCGCAACTCCGCGAGGCCCCTTGTGACAACACATCGTGGGGTTCATCACCAATCATTGCTCCGGAATTCGTCAGGTCGGCACCGGCTGAGCCGGAGGCGGGTCCGGTTCGATCCTCACTGCGGCCGTCCTTGCCGACACGCGTAGTGCACTACTCGTTTTGGCGCTGTCAACTTGGCTGGGGCTCAGCGGGATCGGGGCGTGCAGGGGCTGGGTGGGCTGGGTGTCGGTGGTTTGGGTCAGGCTGCGGCAGTCAGTCCGGTGACCTCGTTCCAGACGGCGAATCGTCGGGTCATTTCGGTGCGATAGTCGTCAGCGATGAGGCGATGGCGGCGGGGCCGGAAGTGAGGCGAGATCATGCTGAACACCGCCAGGAACGGCACTGTCAAGTTGGTGAGTGGCGCGGCCGAAGCGGATGATCTCGGAGTCGATACGCAACCGGAGGGGATCATCGTGGGCGAGGTGTCGTATAAGGGTCACCGGTATCTGGCGGAGATCATCGCGCACTGCGTGTGGCTGTATCACCGGTTCCCGCTGAGCTTGCGCGAGGTCGAGGAGATCATGCTGGTCCGCGTGATAGTCACCTACAGACGATCCGGCAGTGGTGCGCCAAGTTCGGACCCGTCTACGCGGCCGGCCTGCGCCGCCGCCAACCCCGACCCGGCGACAAGTGGCACCTCGACGAGGTGTTCTTGACGATCACCGGCCGTCGTCACTACCTGTGGCGGGCCGTCGACCAGGACGGCAACGTCCTCGACATCCTGGTCCAACCTCGCCGGGACGCCAAGGCCGCCAAACGGCACTGTCAACTTGAGCAATCCGAGGGCGATTTTCGCCGGTTCGCATCCGCGGTTCACCAGGTCGCGTGTGACGTATGAGGCTTATGTGGTTAGCGGAACGTCCACACGACCTCAAGTTGACAGTGCCTGTCCAATTAACCGGTGTCTTCACGCCCAGATGCGCGCGCTTGTGGCCCCATCCCGTCGGGTCGGCGTCGTTACGGTCGCATTGGCGCCCTGGTTGATGTAGGAGGCGGCGTTGCGTGTTCAGCGAGTTTTGCGACCGGGCGGCGGTTCGGAGTCGTGGACCGTCGTGGACGAGCAGTTCGCGCTGGTCGAGCCCGTCGACCACACCCGCTCAACAGGTCTTGTAGGGGGGCGCAGACAAAGGAGTCCGACGGCGAAGGTTGTCATCTACGTACCGCCGGAGTTGTTCGATTTTGCGCGGAGTTTCTCGGATATCGATGTGGATAGGTCGCGCAATCGGCACGAAGGCCAGTATGTCGATCCGGCCGTGTCTACGCTGCATGATCGCAGAGTCCGGATCCAACGCGCCCCCGGTGACACCGGCCGCCCGCGCCATCGGTAGGCGCGCCGGTGGTGGTTGCTGCCGGTTTGGCGGACTGGGTGCCATTCATGCTTAGCGCGGGCGAACAAGGATATACGGTGCGCGCGACCGCAGGTGTTCGCATCCCAGGCGTAGGGTCAAGCCCAGCATGAACGTCAGGAGACACGGTGGCTAACGATGTCAGTTTGCAGAACACCGCCCCGCCGGTTGTGATGCCGGCTGATCAACCCGAGATCGTCATCCCTGGGCAAGGCGCACTGGAAATCTGGCCGGGCAAGGCGTACCCGCTGGGGGCAAGCTACGACGGGTCCGGAACAAACTTCGCCGTGTTCAGTGAGGTGGCCGAGCGGGTCGAGTTGTGCCTGTTCGACGGCGACGGCAACGAGACCAGGGTGGCGCTGCCGGAAGTCGACGGATTCGTCTGGCACGCCTTTCTACTCAGCATCGAACCGGGCCAGCGCTACGGATTCCGGGTCCACGGACCGTATGACCCCGCCAACGGTCACCGGTGCAACCCGAACAAGTTGCTGCTGGACCCATATGCGAAAGCGATCGATGGCCTATTTCAGTGGGATCAGTCGTTGTTCAGCTACAACTTCGGTGATCCCGACAGCCGCAACGACGACGACTCCGCGGCCAGCATGCCCAAGTCGGTGGTGATCAACCCGTATTTCGACTGGGGGGTGGACCGCCCGCCCAGCCACGAATATGCCGACACCATCATCTATGAAGCCCACGTCAAAGGCCTCACCCAGGCGCACCCCGACATCCCCGAGCGCCTCCGTGGCACCTACTTGGCCATTGCGCACCCGGCGATCATCGAGCACCTCACGAGTCTGGGCGTCACCGCGATCGAGTTGATGCCGGTGCACCACTTCGCCAACGACTCCACCTTGATCGAGAAGGG
>DASPOT010000142.1:0-2800 GCA_035625875.1 Mycobacterium sp.
CCTCCTGCGAGGACACACCCTTGCAGCAGTGGTACGCCAGTCAGCCCGTAGGTCGCAAGCTGCGTGCTCTCGAACGAGCCCAGCACGTCGAGCAGGCATCCGGTGGCCAGTTGTGCGCCGCGCGGCGTGAGCGTGACTCGCAACGAGTCGAGCATCCACCGCGCCGATGAGCCGTCGCGCGACAGCACCGGCTGCGATAGGGTGCGGTACAGGATGCCGTCGCTGCGCAGCATCGCAAGCAGTTCCGCACGCTCATCTGCTGTCGATGGCCGCGGCCGCGGCATTATCGCCACGAGGCTACTCGCGCTCAGGGGACTCCGGTGCGACTTCGACGACCGTCTCGGGTCCCGTCTCCTGCTCGGGGCGCTCGGTTTCGGGCGCCACCTCCTGGATCGGCGGCCGGCCAGGATCCTTCTCGGGTCCCACTTCCGGGACAACCTCAGTCAACGGATACGGCTCGTCGGGACTGTCCGGCGCGACTTCGGTCCGTGGCGGCTCATCGGGATAGTGCGGAGCCAACTCCGGATGACGCTCCGGTTCATCCGGGGCGATCTCGGGAATCACCCTGTCCGGGTCGGGCTCTTCCGGTTCAGGTGCGACCTCGGTGTGAGGCGGCTTGTCAGGATACGGCGGGGCGATCTCAGGATGCTTGTGGGGATGATCCGGGCCGACTTCCGGGTGCCGTGGCGGTTCCTTCTCTGTGTCTGGGGCAACCTCGGTGATGGTCTCGGAGTCCGGTTCCGACTTCTTGTCCAGCGAATCCTCATGCGCCGCAAGAATTTCAGTGGTCCGCGATACCTGCGCGACCACTCCCGGGCGATCGCGCTCAATGCCGGGAAGACGCGAGCCGCGACGTTGGCCGGTGGTCTCGGCGGGTGCGTCGTCAGGCGCGCTGACCGGCCGAGGACCGGTTGTCGCACCGTTGGTCAGCGGTTCGTTCAGTTCGGCGGTCATCTAAGGTCCCCCTGTAACTCCAGTGCAGCCGACTTCCCCCAGCGCGCGGCGATCTCCGAACGAACCCAGATGATCGGCGACCGTGCCATCGGAGATTATCGCAGCGTACGCCTCGTCCTGGGTTGAGAAAGCAGTTTTGCCGAACTCTGAATGAACTTGAGTTTCGCAGTTAGACCTGTGAGGCTTGTGTGATTTTTGGGGCGATTGTGGTGGTTGTCGGCGTGTCTCCGTGACCGGGCCGTGATCATGGCGAAGCATCGGCGGTTGATGGATTCGCTCGAATGTTCGAGGTCCCGCCGATGCTTCGTACGCTGACCCTACCCGCCTCGTGGCGTGCTGTGCTGGATACGTTTCGTCCCGCGTTTCGCCGATCGTCGACGTTCGCGGTGTTTGCACTGCTGGCCACCGGGCTAGTCACGCAGGCTGGGCGCCGCACCGTGGTCGGCATGCTCGCCGGCGCCAGTGTGGCCGCGGCGGTGTCGTTTCACACCCGCGTGCCGGTTCTTCTCCTGCCACGCTTGGGACGCTGACCGGCTCGGGCTGGCGCTGGCCAGGTTGGTTGTGGACCGGCTGCTGGGCCAGCACGCGGCGATTGAGGTGGTCGTCGATGACACACTCGTGCGGCGCTGGGGGCCGAAGGTGTTCGGCGCGTTTTGGACTCACGACGGCGCCGGGCAAGACCCCAACGCGCTGGGCCGCGGCAACCGGTGGATCATCCTCGGGATTGTCGTGAGGCTGCCGTTTTGCTCTCATCCGGTGTGCCTGCCGGTGTTGTTGCGGTTGTGGCGCGGCAAGGGTACCGCCTCGCCGGTGCGGCTAGCGAGTGAACTGATTTCGCTTCTGGCCCAAGCCTTTCCGGACCATCGCATCCACGTCGTGGGCGACGCCGCTTACCACGGTAAGCCCCTTCTGGTCGCGGGCACGACATTTACCACCCGGTTGCCGGCCAACGCGGTGCTGTTCGCGCTCGCACCGGCGCGCACCGGCCGCCGCGGCCGCCCCCGGCTCAAAGGACACCGACTCGGCAGCCCCGCCGATATCGCCGCCACCGCGAGCTGGCGCAAGGTCACAGTGTCGCGATACGGACGCACCCTCACCGTCGAAGTCGCCGAGACACCGAGCATCTGGTACGGCGCGTTCGGCAACGCGCCTGGCCGCACCGTGCTGATCCGCGACCCCGGCGAGCAGAAGGTGTTGGCGATCTTCACCACCGACACCGACGGCACCGTCAAGACCATCGCCGCACGCTACGCACACCGCTGGCCGATCGAGACCGCGATCGCCGCCGGCAAGCAGCTCTTGGGCATCGGCCAGACCCGCAACCGCCTCCAACGCGCGGTCGAACGCACCGTGCCATTCCAGTTCTACGTCTACAGCTTCGTCATCATTTGGTACACCCTGCACGGCCACCACCCCGACGACCTCAACAGCCGCCGCGATGCTCAGCCCTGGTACCGCCACAAGGACGAGCCCGCTTTCGAAGACATGCTCACCAAGCTCCGCAGAACCGTTGTCGCCGCGCGAATTACGGGCCTCACCGCAACCCAGCCCGATCCCCACAAATACCGCGACTACGAACTGGCCTGTGCCGCAGCCGCCGCATAGGTGCGAAACTCAAGATCTACAACACGGTGCGGTAAAGGTTCGTGCACGTTCCCGGCGATCATCGCTCGAGCTCGAGCGCCGCAGCGACGATCGGCTTCGCCCAATCCGGCGTCGATGACAAATCCGGTGGGCCGACGATCGTGCCGGCGTCGGATGTCCGCCTCGGGAATGTCGTGGCCGCCCGCGCACGCGTTGCGCCGATTCCCTGAAATCACTTGCGCCACTTTGGTTTCAGTGGTCT
>DASPOT010000143.1:0-21487 GCA_035625875.1 Mycobacterium sp.
TGGATATCGCCCAGGCCAACCTGGGGGATGCCGCGGGCACCTATACGGCCGCCGACGCGGCCGCCGCGTCGACGTACACCGGGTTCTGAGCCGACCACCACCTGTATCGGAAAGGACTTGTGATGTCGCAGATTATGTATAACTACCCGGCGATGCTGGCTCATGCCGCTGACATGTCGGGGTATGCGGGCACCCTGCAAAGCCTGGGTGCGGATATCGCCAGTGAGCAGGCCGCGTTGGGCAGTGCTTGGCAGGGTGATACCGGGATGACCTATCAGGTTTGGCAGACCCAGTGGAATCAGGCGATGAGTGAGTTGGTGCGCACCTATCACGCGATGGCTGGCACCCATGAAACCAACACCTTGGCCATGAACGCCCGCGACCAAGCCGAAGCCGCCAAATGGGGCGGCTAGCCTGGCGACGATGCAACCTAACGCCGTCGAGCTGACGGTCGATAACGCGTGGCTTATCGCGGAAACCATTGGGGCGGGTACCTTCCCGTGGGTGCTGGCGATCACCACGCCCTACTGTGATGCTGCGCAACGGGCCGCGTTCGTCGGTCGTCAGACTGCCGAACTGAGCCGGATGGGTATGCTGTCCCCGGACGGCGCCGTCAACCCTGCGGTGGCCGACTGGATCCGGGTGGTGTGCTTTCCGGACCGGTGGCTCGATCTGCGCTACGTCGGGCCCACCCAGGCCTCTGGCGCCGGCGACCTGCTGCGTGGCATCGTCGCGCGGCGTGGCGACGCTACCGTGGTCGCGCTGCGCAATGCCCAGCTGATCACGTTTACCGCTATGGAGATCGACGACCCCCTGGCGCTGGTTCCGGTCCTTGGTGTCGGGCTGGCGCAGCGACCACCGGCGCGGTTCTCCGAGTTCAGCATGCCGGCGCGGGTCGGTGCCCGCGCTGACGAGCGGCTCCGCGCCGGCACCCCGCTAGCGGAAGTCCTTGGCTACTTGGGTATTCCGGAATCGGCGGGTCCGGTGGTGGAGTCGGTGTTCACGGGCCCGCGCAGTTACGTCGAAATCGTTGCCGGCTGCCGTCACGACGGGCGGCACGCCACTACCGAGGTCGGGGTTAGCATCGTGGACACGACCGCGGGGCGGATATTGGTCAGCCCATCCCGCGCGTTCGACGGTGAGTGGGTCTCGACGTTTCGTCCTGGAACACCGCTGGCGATCGCCGTCGCGATCGAACAGCTGACCGCCGACTTACCAGACGGCCAATGGTTCCCGGGCCAGCGGTTGTCCCGAGATTTCACCTCCCACTCCGCATAGCAGCAACCCGCGACCGTCGCAGAAGATGCGGCCGTCCTAGACAGAGAAGAGAGTGAGATGTCCAAACGTCGGGAGCCCCAGTGATGTCTGGTGCCGTCATGCCGATCGTCCGCATCGCCATCCTCGCCGAAAGCCGGCTGACAGAGATGGCCTTGCCCGCGGAGTTACCGCTGCGCGAAATCCTGCCCGCAGTTCAGCGTTTGGTGGTTCCCACCGCTTTAGAAGATGAAGCCGATGCCAGCGATCGTGGCGCCGCCGCGGCCCGCCTGAGCCTTGCGCCGATCGGTGGCGCGCCGTTCAGCCTGGACGCCAGCCTGGACACCGTCGGCGTCACCGACGGTGATCTGCTCGCGTTGCAGCCGGTGCCCACCGGTCCGGCCGCACCCGGCATCGTCGAGGACATCGCCGACGCCGCCATGATCTTCTCGGAATCCCGGCTGAAGCCGTGGGGCAGCGCGCATATCCAGCGCGGCGCGCTGGCCGCGGTGATCGGCGTCGTTATCGCGGCAACGGGGCTAGCAGTCGCCCACCGAGTCGCCACCGGGGCGGCGACCGGATTGTTCGCAGTCGGTGGGATCGCGGTCCTCACCGTGCTTGCTGGCCTGCTGAGCAGGCTGCGTTCACCGCGCACCGGGGTGGCGCTCTCGATCGCCGCCCTGGTGCCGATCGCCGCCGCCTTGACGTTGGCGGTGCCCGGTCGATTCGGGCCGGCTCAGGTGGTACTGGCCGCCGCCGGGGTCACCGCATGGTCGCTGATCAGCATGCTGCTTCCCAGCCGTGAGCGGGAACGCGGCGTCGGCTTTTTCACCGCGGTCGCGGTGGTTGGGGCTGGGGTGTTGCTGGCTGCCGGCGTTGAAACGCTTTGGCAGCTGCCGTTACTGAGCCTCGGCTGTGGACTCATCGTGGCGGCCCTGTTTGTCACGGTCGAAGCGGCACAGCTTTCCGCGCTGTGGGCGCGGTTCCCGTTGCCGGTCATCCCGGCACCGGGGGATCCGACTCCGTCGGCGCCGTCATTGCCTGTGCTGGAAGACCTGCCGCGGCGAGTGCGTATCAGCGACGCCCATCAGTCCGGTTTCATCGCCGCCGCCGTACTACTGAGCGTGCTCGGTTCGGTGGCCATCGCGTTGCGGCCTGAGACGCTTACGGATTGGGGCTGGTACGTGGTGGCGGCAACCGCAGCGGCGGCCGCGCTGCGCGCCCGGGTATGGGATTCGGCCGCGTGTAAGGCCTGGCTGCTCGCTCAGCCTTACCTGGTGACTGTTGTGCTGTTGGTGCTCTACACCGCCACGGGACGCTACGTCGCGGCGTTGTGGGCGATGGTGGTGCTCGCCGCGCTCATGGTGGCGTGGGTGGTGGTCGCGTTGAGTCCGCGGATCGCCTCACCGGACAGCTATTCACTGCCGCTGCGCCGGCTGCTGGGTTTCGTCGCCTCGGGCCTTGACGCCTCGCTGATCCCAGTTATGGCCTACCTGGTCGGTCTGTTCAGCTTGGTGCTCAATCGATGATCCGGGCGATCGGACTAGCCTGGCGACGATGCGGGTCGCGTAGCGGCCCGAGGTGGGGGCACCTCCCGCTTGCGGGGGCGAGCCGGGCAATCGGACTAGGTTGCCTCACAGCGGTTCTGGCCGCTGTGGCGGGCACCTGTCCGCCGGCGGCGGCGATCAGCCCACCAGTGGTCGACCCTGGCGTGCCGCCGCCGAACGGAACCCCGGGACCCGTGCAGCCGATGGAACCACGCGGCGAGTGCAGCACCTCTGGAGTCATTCCCGGCACCGATCCCGGCTCAACGACGCCCAACCAGTTGATGCTGAATCTTCCTGCGGCGTGGCAGGTTTCCCGCGGCGAAGGCCAACTGGTCGCGATCATCGACACCGGGGTGCGGCCCGGGCCGCGGCTGCCCAACGTCGATCCGGGTGGTGACTACGTGGAGTCGACCGATGGCCTCACCGACTGCGACGGGCACGGAACCCTGGTGGCCGGCATCATCGCCGGCCAGCCCGGCGACGACGGCTTCTCCGGGGTCGCACCCGGGGCGCGGCTGTTGTCGATCCGGGCCACGTCCACGAAGTTCTGGCCGCGGATGCCTGGTGGCGATCCGGTGCTGGCGCAAGCGTCGCTCGACGTGGAGACGCTGGGCCGGGCGATCGTGCATGCCGCCGATCTCGGTGCGCGGGTGATCAACATCTCCGAGGTGGCCTGCCTGCCCGCCGATCGGACCGTCGACCAGGCGGCGCTCGGAGCGGCGGTCCGGTATGCGGCGGTGGATAAAGACGCGGTGATCGTGGCCGCTGCCGGCAACAGCGGGCCGACCGATTCAGTCGGCGGCGGCACGGCCTGCGAATCGAATCCGCTCACCGACCTGGGCCGTCCCGACGATCCGAGGAACTGGGCGGGCGTCACGTCTGTGTCCATCCCGTCGTGGTGGCAGCCCTATGTGCTGTCGGCGGCCTCACTGTCGCCCGACGGGCAACCGTCCAATTTCAGCATGGCCGGGCCGTGGGTCGGTATCGCGGCACCGGGGGAAAGCATTGTGTCGGTGACCAACCGCGACGGCGGCGGCCTCGCCAACGGGCTGCCCAACGAAAAGCAACAACTGGTTCCCCTCAGCGGCACCAGCTATGCGGCCGGCTATGTGTCCGGGGTCGCGGCACTGGTCCGCAGCAAGTATCCCGAGCTGACCGCCTCCCAGGTGGTGCACCGCATCACCGCGACCGCGCACAACGGGGCCCGCACACCGTCCAACATCGTCGGCGCCGGCATCCTGGACCCGGTCGCGGCGCTGACCTGGGAACTGCCCGCCACCACCGGCACCGAAGCGGCGCCGGTCAAGCGCATCCCTGCCCCTCCGGAACCGGCGCCAAGGGACAACACACCGCGGATCGTCGCCTTCGCCGGCACCGCGGCCCTCGCTTTGGCCGTCGTGGCCGCCGCCGCGATCGCCGCGCGCCGACGAAAGGAGCCCACCCCGTGAGCCGACCGACCATTGTCTGGCCGGGAACCGGCCGGATCACGCTGGTGTTGCTGGCTGTCGTGCCCGCGGTGATTGCCTATCCCTGGCAATCGACACGTGACCGCTGGTTGCTCGGTATCGCCGCCGCGGTTGTCATCCTGCTGTTCGGCTGGTGGCAGGGACTGCACTTCACGACGATCCTGCGCCGCCGACTGGCGATGCAGCGCCGCAACCGCCGACCCGTCCGGCGATCCGGTGCCGACGTGCCGACGACGGCGCTGCTGCACATCGCGCCGCCGGCCACCGGCCCGGACGTGCTCCCGCTGCCGCTGATCGCCGGATACCTCGACCGCTACGGCATCCGCGCCGATGCGATCCGAATCACCAGCCGCGACAGCGCATCCGATACCGGCGCGCCGCGGAGGGAGACCTGGGTCGGGCTGACACTATCGGCCGTCGACAACCTGGCAGCACTGCGGGCGCGGTCACCGCGGATCCCGTTGCACGAAACCGCCAAGGTCGCGGTGCGCCGGCTCGCCGACCACCTCCGCGAGCTCGGGTGGGAGGCAAACCCCGCAGGGCCCGACGATGTCCCTCAGCTGTTCGCCCCGACTGCGCGCGAAACCTGGCGCGAGGTTCGGGAAGGGAGCGCGGATTACGTTGCGGCATACCGGGTCAGCGCAGACGCCGACTTGCCTTATACCCTCGCAGCGATCCAGTCGCATCCGGCCCGCGAGACCTGGACGGCGATGGAGATCGGCGGTGCCGGAGCCCGCCGCACGCTGGCGGCCGCCTGCGCGTTCCGCACCGATGCGCCGCCGCACGGCGCGCCACCTGGCCTGACGCCGCAACGCGGAAACCACAAGTCGGCGCTGATGGCATTGCACCCGCTGTCCGCGCAGCGACTCGACGGGCACGCGGGCCTGCCCGACGGTTTGCTAGAGCGCCTGCACTGGCCCAGCGCGCCAGCCGCGGCGGTTCCGGCGCGGTCGAGGCCCCGGCACGCAGCCGCTACCCGAACATGAAGTCTCGCAGGAACCGGGTCATCCGACGCAGATAGTCGGCCTGGCTCACGTGCAGCAGGTGACTGCCGGGAAACCAATGCAGCGCACAGCGATCCCAATGCTCCCATAGCTTTTCGGCCTGCCACGGCGGCGCGAACCGATCGCCCAGGCCGGTGATGATCAGCCGCCGGTCCTTGCGCACCAGCGGTGGGTAGTTCAGCCGGCAGTGGTAAGACAGTGCGGCGGCCAGCTCCTCGCGGCCGATATTGCTGACGCGAATCCCAGCGCGACAAGCATATTGGCGGGAAACCAGTCATCGAAGGCCGCCGCGGAAGTGACGACGGGGCAATTGGGGATGACAGCTTCAAGCCGATCGTCGACCGAGGCAACCAACGAGGCGGTGTAGCCGCCCAGCGATATGCCGGTCAGCGCGACGCGGTCGACGCCACCTCGGCGTAGAACCGCAAGTTGTTGCGCTCACGCAGCGATTCGGTGTGGCGCAGTACCGCGGCGGCAACCGCGGGCGTTACCGCCGCGCTGATTATCGAGGCAACCGCGGTGCGCAGCCCGATATCGGTGATCGCGGAGGTGTCGACGATGAAGCGCTGACGCGCTGGCAGCGCAGAGCGTTCGGGTAACCCACCGGTGCCAGCGTCGGCGCCCGGCACGTCGGGAACGGGCGGCGGATTGACTGGGGTGGCGTCGGACGTCATTGTCAGCTGGCCTTTCTCGACAGGCGGGGCGGGCCCGGTAATCGGGCGGCGCAGCCTACGACCCGCATGGTAACCCGCCGTCAGACGTCGGGCGGGTAAAATAGACTCGCCGCATTCTCGTAGAACACCGCGCGCAGCCAGGCATCATCGATACCGGGGAGCCCGGTGATCGACCGCATCGCCTCCAGATAGCCGTAGGGGATGTTCGGGAAGTCGCTGCCGAACAAGATGCGGTCGCCCAGGTGCCGAAGGCGATGCTGATGGGACGGCGGGAACGGCATGGTGTCCTCAATGAACGGGGTGAAGGCCATCGTGGTGTCCAGCCGTACCTGGGCGGCGTGCTCACAGATATCGAGAAACTCGGTATATTCCGGCATTCCCATGTGCGCGATGATCAACCGCAGCTGTGGGTACCGGCGCAGCAGGTGACGGATGGGTTCCGGCCCGGTGTGTCGGCCCGGTACCGGCCCGGATCCGCAGTGAATGACGATCGGCACGCCCGCGTCTTCGATGGCTCTCCAAACCCCGTCGAGCAGTGGGTGGTTGGGATCGTAGCGGCCCACCTGGATGTGTGCTTTGAACACGCGGGTCCCGTCGCGGATCGCGGCCTCGACGTAGCCGTGGGCTTCCGGTTCGGGATAAAACGTCGCGGTGGCAATGCAGTCCGGGGTGGACCGGGCGAATTGGGCGGCCCACTGGTTGAGCCATGTCGCCATCTGTGGTTTATGCGGGTAGACCAGCGCGGTGAATCCGCGCACGCCGAATCGCCTGAGCGTCTGGATACGTCGAGATTCATTCGTGCGGTAGGTAATTGGCCACCGGTGGCCCGCCAGGGGGCCGGCCTTGTCGAAGTAGTGCCACACCTTGTCCAGCACCGATTGGGGCATGAAATGGGTGTGCACATCGATCAGACCGGGTAGACCGAGCGCCGACCAGATCTGCCGTACCGCCAGGGTCTCGTCTACGATGCTCGGGGTCATGTGAGCCGCTGCCGTTGGCTACCGTCGGCGCGACGCCGCGTGCCCGAGCCACGGCCCGCGTCGTCGTGGCCGGGTCCCGGCTGTCGATCCATTGCCCATCCTTGTTAGGAAAGCGTTCGGTAATACGGTTTGTCTATATCAGCCGGCCCGCGGCGGTGTTGATCAGGAGGACCAATATGTGGGATCCCGACATCTACCTGGCTTTCGCGGATCAGCGCGCTCGACCGTTTTACGACGTGCTGTCATGCGTGGGTGCCGAGCGGCCGCGCCGGGTGGTCGACCTCGGTTGCGGCCCGGGCAACCTGACGCTACAACTGGCGCGGCGCTGGCCTGACGCCGTGATCGAGGCACTGGACAGCTCACCGGAGATGGTTGCCGCGGCCCGGGAGCGCGGGCTCGACGCCACCCTCGGCGACCTGCGGGACTGGAGGCCACGGGGAGACACCGACGTGGTGCTCAGCAACGCCGCGGTGCAGTGGGTGCCCGAACATGCCGAGCTGATGGTGCGGTGGGCCGATCAGCTGGCGGCCGGGGCCTGGATTGCCGTGCAGATGCCCGGAAACTTCGAGATGCCGTCGCATGCCGCGGTGCGTGCCGTGGCCCGCCGCGAGCCATTCGTAAAAAACCTGCGCGACATGCCTTTTCGGGTCGGCGCCGTGATCCACACGCCAGCGCACTACGCCGAGCTGCTGATCGACGCCGGCTGCACGGTCGACGCCTGGGAGACCACCTACCTGCACCAGCTCACCGGCGAACACGCGGTGCTGGACTGGATGACCGGCACCGCGCTACTCCCCGTGCGCGAGCGGCTCAATGAGCAGGAATGGCAGCAATTTCGCCAGGAGCTCATCCCGCTGCTCGCCGACGCCTACCCGACCCGTCCCGACGGCACCACCTTCTTCCCGTTCCGGCGGGTGTTCGTCGTGGCACAAGTCAACTGATTGAGCCCGTCATTGCGGGAGTCCCAATCGCTGCGCCTCCTGCCGGTAACGGTCCACCCACTCGTCAGAGCGCTGGTCGGCCTGGCGTTCCAGCACCGGCGCGGGTGCCAGCCGCGGATCCAGGCCGAGTGCTTCCAGGACACTGGCGACTATCGCGGTCAGGTTCCGCCACAACACCGGGTAGGCCACGTCGATCGGGGTGATGCCCTCCTCGGCGAACCAGGTACGCCACCCGTCTTCCTGAGCCTGCAAAATCTTGACGATGTGGGCGATGGCGCCAGCGTGGTATTCGGCCCGCGAGTCCCGCGTGGGTTCCGGGGGGCCGCGCCAAATCTGGGTCTGCACCGCCCGCCAGAACGACACCGCCTGCGAGACCACATCTGGCCGGTAGACGTGCACGAAAACCGGTTCGCTGCCGATCACATCGCGAATCGCGGCACGCAGGCCGTCGCCGGACCGGTCCGGCAGCCCTGACGCCCACTCCTGTAGCAGCGGTGTCTGATTCCACATCAGCTTGCCACCCCACACACCGTTGGGAGTCCGGCCGGAACTGCGGATGTGTTCGCGCCAGGCCACCGGCGTCGCGGTGTCCGGGGTACCGGGCTGCAGCGGGTCCAGTAACCGCAAGATCGTCTCGTCGTCGACTCCGGCGAACCATTCCCGCGGCTGGGGTGCCATGCCGGTGGTCGGCAAGTACTGGAAGAACTCTTGTGGTTCCCCGGCACATCCGGTCGCGCGCAGCGATTCCACCAGCAGCGTGCTGCCGCTGCGTTGTGAGGCGAGCACCAGATATGACGTCGCGGTCGCGGCCACCGCCTGAGCGTAACTGCTGTTCATCGTGCGCGAATCCGAACGAATTACGTTCACGCTGACCGCAATTATTGCTCGGTCTGCTTCGTCTCCTCCTCGATGCCGCGGTCCGCGGCGATGGCCGACCGGCTGCTCGGTGCCTTGCGATGAATCTGCAGATATGTTTCGGTGTAGCGCTCCGAGATACGGGTACCGGCGAATTCCGATGGTATGACGTCGCCAGTGCGCTGGCGCCATTCGTGCAGTCGGATAGCCAGAGCGTCGGCGATCACGCTCGCGTGGTGGGTGTCGTCACCGGCCAGCAGGTTGTTGAGCTCGGCGGGATCCGTTCGCAGATCGTAAAGTTCGCGTTCCGGGCGCGGCGCCGTAACCAGCGGCGCGACAGCTTGTCCGGATGGGCTTTCTTTGATATCCCATGGCAGATCCAGTAGTGGCCGGCGCGCGTAATTCTCGATGTAGCTGTATTCCTTTGTGCGGATTGCCCGGATGGGATCGAGCGAGTCGTGATAGGTCTTCGTGGTGTAGACGTGATCGCGCACCGGGGCGGTTTGCGTACCCAGCAGATTGCCCGCGTGAGACACGCCCTCGATGTCGGCCGGCTCGTCGACACCAAGCAGACCCAGCAGCGTCGGCACCAGGTCGACACCGCTGAACAATTCGTCGTAAATTCCGGGGGTCATCGCCAGCCGGGTCGGCGGACGGATGATCATCGCGATGCCGGTTCCGGCTTCGTACAGCGTGGATTTCGCGCGCGGGAACGCCGGGCCGTGGTCGGTGACGAACACCACCCAGGTGTTGGCGTCCAGTCCGGTGTCGGCCAACGTGTCCAGCAGCCGCCCGACCGCGGCATCGGCCGTCGCGATGGACCCGTAGAAGTCGGCCAGGTCCTGGCGCACCTCGGCGGTGTCGGGCAGGTAGTCAGGCAAAGTGACGGCGGCGGTGTCGGCGGGTTGGTAGCGTTCCCGCGGGTAAGGCCGGTGTGTTTCGAAGAACCCGGCTGTCAACAGGAACGGTTGGCCCGCGCGGATCGGCACGGTATCCCGCAGCCATTCCTCGGTCTTGTCGACGACATACTCGCAGTAGGAGTTCGAAACGTCGAACTCGTCGAAACCTAGCCGTTTCGGGTAGGAGGTCTCATGCTGCATACCGAAAAGGGCTGAGTACCAGCCAGATTCGGCAAGTATTTGGGGCAGCGTTCGTACGCCGGACCGGTACTCCCAGCCGTGATGGGCTAGCCCGACCAGCCCGTTGCTTTGCGGGTAGCGGCCGGTGAACAGCGATCCTCGCGACGGCGAGCACAGCGGCGCGGTGGCATGCGCTCTGGTGAACAGGATGCCCTCGGCGGCCAGCCGATCCAGCCGCGGGCTCGAGACATCCGCGTGGCCGTAGACGCCCAGATGGCGTCCCAGGTCGTGCCAGTGCACCAGCAGCACGTTGTCGCGTTGCCGCTCTGTCACAGTGTGCTCACCGATTGCCGTCACCTCTTCAGCTTGCCTGCGACCGGCGACGATACCGGGCCGGGTGGTGGCCAGTGGGGTGAGGGTATCGCCCGCCGCTTGCGGGGGCGAGCCGGGCCATCAGGATCAGCGAGGTTATCGGCAGCCGGGGAGCGTAGCAGAGAGGAGCTCGTACCCTTCGAGCATGCGCGCACGCTGTTCATGACGGAGTTTCGACGACGGCGTCGACCATGCGCCGGTTCAGATTGCCCCAGACAAGCAGAGGCGCTGTTCGTCATCCACATGGCTAGCGGAGAATCGATCACCGTCGACGGCGAGTTCACCATCGGTGATAACGGCGTGCTCACCGTTGCCCGCACCCAGCGACCCCGCGTCGAAATCGCAACAACGCACTTCTCACCCGCAGCTTGGGTGTCCGTCGAAACCGTGATCCAGCAGCCTCTGGCTTACACCGACGGGTTCTCCGCGGCCACGCGCTGGTAGCGGATTACCGAAGTTGCCGCGCAGCCTTGGTTGGCAGCACAGCCGATTGCGGCGGTAAGCCCCACTGGTTCTCGGAGACGAATTCCGCGAGCGGCCGCGAGAAGGCCCAGCCATCTAATTCCAGTGCGGGCCGGTCCGGAAAGTCGGGCACTGGGCCGAGGCACAGGATGGCCACCGGTTCGGCGTCGGCGGGCATCGTCAGCAAGGCAGCCAGGCGTTGCGGATCGAAGAGAGACACCCAGCCCATGCCGAGACCTTCCGACCGAGCCGCAAGCCACAAGTTTTGGATCGCGCACGACACCGACGCCAGATCCATCTGCGGTAGGGTGCGCCGGCCGAAGACGTAAGCCTCTCGGCCCTCGCACAGCGCGACCACCAGCAGCTCGGCGCACTCGAGAATGCCCTCGACCTTCAGCGCCAAGAACTCCTGAGCCCGTCGTCCCAGCGCTCGAGCGGTGAGCCGGCGCTCCTCGTCGACTAGTGCGTGGATGCGCCGTCGTAGCGTCTCGTCAGTGATCCGGATGAAGCGCCATGGCTGCATCAGACCCACGCTGGGCGCGGCGTGCGCGGCTTGTAGCAAGCGCGCCAGCACATCCTCGGGTACCGCACCGTCGGACAGGAATCGGCGCATGTCTCGGCGCTCCGAGATCACGCGATACACGGCCTGCCGCTCTTGCGGGCTGAACGCGTGACCGGTCACAAGGCCATCGTAGAAGGCGCGATGCGCTCACCTAGGCGCCGAGCGTGCGCGGAGATCTGCGGTATCGACGTCGCCACTCGCACGTATTCTCGAAAACGTCGATCTCGGTGCCGGAGTTCGCTGGCGAGCCGGAATGAGTACCCGCGAATCCGGGCGCTTACTCGGTCACACTGGTTTGAATCGCCTCGACGGCACAGAACCGGCGAAAAAGGAGTTGTCCCATGAAGTTTCCTGATGCACTCGACCAGCTGCCCAGCGATGGCGTTGTTAGGCGCGTTTACGGCGAGCCCTACCAGACAGCCGACGGAGCGACCGTGATCCCGGTTGCCCGGATCCGCGGCGGCCGCCGTGGGAAACACGACGACACCGCTGGCGGCCCGGCTGCGGGCTTCACCGCCGCGCCGGTCGGTGTGTTCGTTGTGCGCGGCGATCGGACGTCGTGGGTGCCGGCGGTCGACGTAAACCGGATCGCCCTGCTGGGCGTGATCACCGGCCTGCTGTCGGCGGTGATCGCCAGTCTCGCCATGCTGCGCCGCCCGCCCTGGCCGGACATGCACTTCGGCCCTCGACCGGACAACGAAGGCTAGCCGCGTGGTTTACGGGTTGTAGGCGACGCCGACCGCGCGGAAGACACACTCAGGTGGCACGTCGAAGGCCAGCGATCGGCCTGGCAGCCCGGTGAGCACGTCGCCGGGGATGCCGGCCTTGTAGTGGAGCGAGAGATGGCCGCTGAACTTCGGGTAGACCTGGCCGACGTCGAGATCGACCTGCAGGCCCGTCGGCGAAATCTCGCCTTTCGCCGCGCCGGCCTGCGGCGCGTCCCAACGCACGTCGACCGTCGGGCCGGCCAGCATCGGCAGCGTCGACAGCGTCGCCAGCACCCGCTTTGAGGTGAACACCAGCGACCCTGAGTAGCTGGCGACGCTGTGCGAGGATCGCAGACCCGGGATGGCTCCGCTGAACCGCCGGGTCACCGCGACGTAGTCGGCCAGATAGATGAGCCCCTCCGCTTCGACCTGTGCACGCAGGTCGGCGGGCAGCTTGCCGATGCCGAATAGCCTACGGACAATGACCGCCACCAGCCCAGTATGACCGCCGCTACAACCTGCAGTGTCGATGCTGATCAGTAGGTGTTTTCGGGTACGCGGACGAGCCGCGACGGGAGCGCCGCCACGGTCCTGGTAACGGTTGAGCCATGCTGATCCGTCCCCGTTCCGCCATCACCGTTCTTCCCGCTCTGGTTGCGGTGACCGGCTATGCGGTGATGTGGCTGGGGTACCGAGACGGCTGGCACTGGTTGGACTCCGTGGATGCGTCGTCGCTGCACGCGCTGTACGACGTGGGGATCAAGCATCCGTCGTGGGTGCGCTTCTGGGAGGTCGTGTCTTCGGCATGCGGCCCGACCGCGTTCCGGCTGGTGGGTGCGGTGGCCGTGGCGGTCGAGCTGGTGAAGCGGAGGGTGAGGGCGGCGCTGTTTCTGGTGGTCAGCATTGAGTTCAGCGGATTCGTTACCGAAGTCGCGAAAGACCTGGCTGGTCGCCCGAGACCGGTGACGGCGCTGGCGAACACGTCGTCGTCGTCGTTTCCCTCAGGGCACGCGCTCGCGGTGATGGTCGGGGTGCTGGCGTTGCTGACCGTGCTATTGCCGATGATGAGCCAGGCCATGGGTGTGGTCGCCGTTGTGGGGGGTGCGCTGATCGTGGTCGCCGTCGGGTTCGGGCGGGTCGCGCTGAACTTGCATCACCCGTCCGACGTGGTGGCCGGCTGGGCGCTGGGATACCTGTACTTCGTGGTGTGCGCGTGGCTATTTCGACCGCCGCCGGTGATAACACGTGGTTAGCGGCCGGGGTCGGCGGTGTCGTCGTAGGGCTCTCCTGCTGGATCGCTGCGTTTACCGCCGCCGTAAGCATGCGATTGCGGGTTTCCCACTCTGCCAGCATCTTTGCGTTGTCCGATTCAACGCCCTGATCTTTGCGTTGTCCGATTCAACGCCCTGATTTGCCGCAAGGATGAGCAGTTTGACCAACTGGTCCGTGGACGTGGCGCCAAGCGTGGTTGGCGGCGTGGGCTCGATGATCGGCGGGCGAGGATTTCGCAGCGCAGCTTCCAGCAGGTCTTGAAGGTTTTCGTTTTCGCACGCAGCAAGCGTCGGCGACTGGGTGTCCGCCGTCACCTCACCAACGGAATCTCTCCTCTACCCGCAGAGCGTCGGCGCCCTAGCGTGCCTGGTGTTCGGCCCGACCGCCCGGTTGCAGCTAGGTGTTAGGGGTCTTGGTCGGCGCTGTTATCGTCGGGCTTCTGGTCGGGCGCAAGTATGCGCCGGGTCGCCACCGGCTTGCCCTGCACTCGTTTTGTCACCTCTGGTGCGACCGGCGGCGTGGTGATACGCCCCTGTACCGGAGCACCGTTTTTCACCGACGGCGGGACGACACGCTTGGTGTCCGCCTTGGCGTCGCTACCTGTCCCGCCGGCGCCGTGCATGGCACCTGGTGGCACCATCGGCATGCCGGCCATCCCGCCCCTCGGCCCACCCGTCGGTTCGGGTGCGGCCGGTGGCGCCGGTGGCGTTGTCGGCGACGACATCGGGACCGTTCCGGCCGATGGAGTCGGCGGCGGCCCAAGCATCGCTGTCGGCGCGGTGGCACCCAAGGCGCCGGCGCCCGCACCGCCCGCCGCACCTGCTAATTCGGCTGCACCGCCGCCGAGCCCACCAGCGGCGCCGAGCAACTCACCGGGCACGGACTCGGCTGCCGCCGCCCCGCTACCTGCGCCATGCTGCAGCGCGCCCATGCCTGCCTGCAGCCCCTGCTGGCCCACCTGCGCGAGCACCTGCGGGATCTGCGCCAGCGGGTTCATCAAACCGCCGAGGGCACCAGCGGCTGACTGGCCGATGCCGGTGGCCATCTGCGGCAGCTGCTGGGCCATCTCAAGCATCTTGTTGGGATCGCCGACGGCACCCAGCTTGGCGGCCGACTCCTCTTCGTTGGCAGGGAATTTCGTCAACGCGTCATTGACCTTCGCCTGGCGTTCGGCCTGATTCCGCTGACTGTCCGCGTTGTCGGCGGGGTCGCCGCTATTGGCGGCCAGGCCCAATGCCGCCAGCGTTTGGTCAAAAGGCACGCCCGGCGGGACCACCGGATCTGACACGCTCAGTGGCGGTGGCGGAAGCCCCAACGCAGCCGCTAATTCTTCAAGGATTATCCGGAGGTCTGGTGCCATTACATCGCCCCTCCCGTTGTCGCCTGACTCAGCGCCTGAAACCAGGCGAAGTGGTAATTCGCGCCGGTCTTGTCGCCCTCGACCAGTGCGTCGATCGCCGCAAGTAGCTGCCAGTTTCCCACAGCGGCAGCGTCGACGCTGTCTGGATACGAGTTGAGCACCCGATCGCGGACCTCCTCGAGAAGATCGCGCAGCATCTCGATTTCCAAGTCCAGCACGCCGGTTCCTCTGGAGGCGGCCCTGGCTAAGGTGTGCGCCAGCTGCGGTAGCCCGTCGCGCCATTTGGTGGCTTGGCACAGTTCCCACCCGAGTTCTTCCACGACGGGTCCTTGCCGGGCTCGCGGCGAGGTCGGGACCGGTTCGGCATCTTCTGCCGGGGGCAGGTAGTGCATGCGTGTGTAGCTGGCGGCGACCGTGACCTCGCCGAGCAGGGCTTCCAGATCGCCGCGGCGACGGGCGGGTTCGCGCAATTGCATGCCGACCGGGATATCGATATCCGGTGGGATCCAGCCGCTGACCAGGTCGGTGACCAGCACGGTGGTGCCGTCGGGCCGATCCCCGGCGGCCCAGCTCAGCCGCGGCTCTTGACGGGCCACGGCGTCCACCAGCCGCTGCAGCCGGGCCCGGGCGGTCGCCGCTGCGGAGGCTGCTCCGGCGGCGGCACCGCCGGCGGTGGCAACGACGGCCTGCTCGCCGACCCCGGCCGGTGTTGGCGACGGTGTGGGCAGGGTTTCAGGTCGACGTACGACCGCGGGCTGGCCGATCCCACCTGCACCGCTGGATGGGGCGGCGGGCGCCGCCGGCGCAGTTCCTGGAGGCGGCCCCGCCGGCGCGGTCGAATGCGCGGCTGCTATGGGCGCCGGGGGTCTGATGTCAGCGCCGTAGGCCGGCAGCGGGCCAGCCGGTGCGGCCGCAAATGGCGGGACCGCCGTCCCCGCGGGCCCGGCCACGTACGTCGTGCCCACGTCGCTGGTCGGTGTGTGCGTGGGCGGCGGCGCAGGCGCAACATCGGCGACCGGTGCGTGCGCGGTATCGAACACCGGCGTTTGCGCACTCGCCGGCAATGTCGACGCGATATCCGGCGTGGTCGGTGCGGTTGGTTGCGGCAATTGCGGCGCCACCGGGGCCATCGGTGGCACCGCGTTCGCCGCCGCCGGCATCGGCGCGCCCATCTGCAGCCCCTGGTCGAAACTATGCAACAAGCTGGTCGGCGTCGCAGGGGGCGGGCCGGTAGGCGACACGGGACCGGTCGGCAGGCTCGGCATACTAGGCGCTGACACCGGCGGAATCGCGCCTGTAGATATAGGCGATGGGCTGATTGGCCGCCCCACCGGCATAGGCATTTGCCGAGGTGTTGTCGGGCCGCTTTGGGCGATATTTGCTGTTGTGCCGGGCGATAGCCCTGGCTGGTTGATGGCCGGCGGTGGAGGTGCTATGGCTGGTGTTGTCGGGCCGCTTTGGGCGATGTTTGCTGTTGTGCCGGGCGATTGTGGCAGTCCGCCGGGTTCGGCTGGCGAAATCGGGTTGTCCAATGGTTGAGTGCTTCCAGCCGTACCGGACCGATTGAGCACCGTCTCCACTTGCTGGCGGACTGCGTCTTTGTTGGGCGATCCGAACATGCCAGTGGGGTCGATGCCGTGGTTTTTGGCGAACTGTCGAGCCGACAAGGGTATGCCTCGTTTGTCAAGGACCTTCTGGATCGTGTCGAACACGTTGTCGCAGTACGTCGCTGCTTTGACGTTGGCACGGGTTTGGCAATCCATCACGACATCGGTGATCTTGCCGACTTTGATCGGCAGGGGATCTTTGGAGTTCTGGATGTGCTTGATCCTGGAGTTGCCGTCGTGGGCGATGGTGTCGAGTCCGTGTTGCAGTTCACTGCCCGACTCGTAGGCAGACTGATAGGCGGACTTTATGGTGTCGTTTGTTTCCGCGACGTTGCGATGATGATGCTCGTCCCCGCGAAAGGTCTCTTTGATGTCATCCGCGGTCATGCCTTCTTGGTGGGCCAATGACCCGAACTGCTGCTGTCCCAGCAGGTCAGCAAAGTCATGATTCGCGGCCGCAGTATTCCCGCGATTGGTCGGCACATTACTAATAATCCCGAGGCCCGTCGGCCGCTGGTGGCCAACAAGGATTTCCGACCAATCTTGAGATGACGAATCGCTCATTTGGACAACCCATCTATCTTCGCAATGTCGGCGTCTATGTCATGTCGCAGCGCGTCTAGACCTGAATTTGGCTCGTTGTTGAGCGCGCGGATTCCGAATTCCTCATACGAATTTGCGAGTGCTCGGACCGCATTCGCCAGGTCTGAGGGGGCTGCGGGCTCTGCGGCCAGACGCTTCAGAAGATAATCACCCCCAGCATAAAGCCCAAGTCGACCGTTAGCGGCGACGGCTAATGAGCCGATCTCGTCACCTTCTACCGGGTTTGGTCGATGGGTGTTCTCGAACACCTCATTTTTCGAAATGTTATACGCAGCGCAAATACTCGCCTTCGCGTCAGTGATTTGTTGATCGGTGTAGGTGGGCGCAGTCGGGGCTGGCTCGTGATCGTTGTGCGGCACCGGGCGGAACCATCCGACGATCCCGACGCCTACGCCGATGAGTGCGATTGCTAGCGTGGTGAGCATGGGCCACCGTGGAGGCTTGCGCAAAGCTATCGTCGGTGCCATGGGCGATGCTGGAGGCCATTGAGGCGATGGAGCCAGGGAACCTGGTGGGGGAGGAGGCTTAGGCTGGCCATGTGCTGGTGGAAGCCCGGAGGGACAGATCATTTGCACTGCCGTTCGATGGTCATTGTCGCGTCGTCGGCAGCGCGAAGCGATGCCTCAAGGTCGGTCTTTTGCTTGTCAGCCATGTAACCAATTGCAACGTCCTGGTACGCATTAGCGAGCGTCCGAATCGCGGTGGCAAGATCAGTAGGTGTGGCTGGCTCTTCAGCTAACTTAGTGAACAAATAACCGCCACCACTGTAGATTGCTAGGCGGGCATTCGCTAGTACTGCGAGAGTTGTTGTTGGATCGTTGCCCTCGTTACGGCTCGTATTTACCCCAACCGCGTGATGTACTGCATCGTAAGCAGCACATATCTTACTTTTGGCGGCAGCGATTTGCTCGTCGGTGAACGCCGGCGCGCGTGGCGTTGATGGGGACCTGTTGTCCGGAATCGGTCGCAGCGAAGCCGCGACGGTTATAGCTACGGCGACGAGCGCAACAACTAGCGAGGCTAGTGCGATCAGCATGGGCCAGCGAGTGGGCTTGCGCAACGCCACCGGCGGTGCCATGGGCGGCGTTGGCGGCCATTGAGGCGATGGACCAGGGGAGGCTGGCGGAGGGAGAGGCCCGGGCTGGCCTGATGCGGGTGGAAGCCCGGACGGGGACGTATCCGACATGGGGCGATGGTATCGCTCGTCACCGATTTCTGTATTCACCACTGCGGTGCAGCTGCGTGGGGTAATCGGAACGAAAATGCACGCCGTTACTAAGCAGCTCGTAAGGAAGTCGAGACTCGGCGGGTGGTTGCCGCGTGTTGCATCAGAATGCCGACGTGATCCTGCCGGGCTGCTTCCTCCAGCCGGCTGATGGCGACGAGGATTTCAGCGATTACCCACATCGGTCGCCGACCGAACCCGTGCAGGTAGGCGATCGCGCAGGCCACACTCCAGCCAACCAGTACCGCGAACAGCAGCCAGGCCAGCCCTCGCCGCTGCAGATCGGAGTTGACTGCGATCTGAAACCCCAGCGCATAAAGGCAACTCAGCAGGCGAAACACCTGCGCCGCCCGCCACAGCGGCGCCAAGGGGGTCAAGACTGTGGGCCGCCACCACGGGCTTAGCATAGACGGCAACCAGAGAACCTCGAGGTTCGCGAGCGACCTCACAGAAACGTGTGCGGGACATGTAGCCGTCAGCGCGGCGCCGGGAGACCACGCCCCAACCGACAACAACGGCAGGCGAACAACGCGGGATCGCGGTCGAAGGATACGGTTAGCGAGCTAGGACTTGGTCGAGTCGACGGGACATAGGCGACAGAGGTGTGCGCGTGGCTGGCTTTGAGTTAATCGAGATCGACTACGACCAAACCGGATTCGGTGAAGGGCATGCAGTGCCGGGACTACAGGCACAACTTCCGATCACCGCCAAACTTGCCCGCCGCATCCCAGGGCCGGATCGTGACGACTACTTCATGGCCATCCTCGAGCACCCGATCAAATACCATCCCTCGACGCAGTTCGACTGGACAAGACCCCAACCGGAATTCATCGCCGCCGACGCTAACGGCCAATTCCTATCGATATACGCAATCATCATTGCCAGCCTGATGGCCGGAACACAGATCCATGCCGGGATGAAAGGATTTCCCGTACGCGTCGCGTACGTCATCGACCACACCGTCGGACGCGACGACCAGCTTGACTTCAGCAAGTGCGATTCCATCGGCTGGGGCACTATCAACGACCTCGACGTGAATTCCCGCGACGCGACTGACCGGGGGCGGCCCATCCCGTTTGTTGCCAGGCGTAGTCCATGGCGCGGGCGGAGGACTTTACGAGCTTTCTTGTTGAGGGCCGAATAGCTTGATAGCTTTCGCCTCCTCTAAATCAATGAGCGCCCGGCAGGAACTTGCAGCGATTGAATTGTTGGCGAACAAATCCTCCACGCGACTGATGTTATGACTCAGCCATAAAGCAAGCTCATCCGTCAGCACCGTACCGTGCTCTTCCTTGTGATCGAGGTATTGCCGAACCGAAGTTATACGAAACCAGTTCTCGGATGTCTCCAGTTTCGTCGGCGCAACCACCAGGCGAATCTGACCTCGATCATTAGTGAGTCGCCAACTCAATATGTCGCCGGTCAATCGTAACGACGCGTTATCCGTCGCCGAACCAGTAGTAGTGGAATCAGTGATACGGTATCTCGGGTCCAAATACAATACCCCAAGATACCTGAGGAAACACTCCAGCAATCTTGTCATTTACCGCACTCCTTGAGCTGGTGGAATCAATGTATTAGGGCCGCTACGTTGATAGCCATGGGCTTCCAGATACCGGATTTCAGCGGCGGTGTATGAGTCTTCGGGGATCATGCGGGCCGGTACTGAAAGTGTAATAGTGTCGCGGTTGGCGATAGCGATGTCGAGTAGATGCTGATTCGCTGCAAGTCGTTCGGTGGGGGTAACCGCATCCCATGCGTCCCCGATATCGAAGTAGCTGGCGCCGCGGTCGTCTGCGACCTCGATATAGGAGGGGCCGCCGTCTGCAGGTGTAAATGGTCCGAGTACGGTTTCGCCGCTTCCGGTCAGGTGTTGTTCGGACAGTGCTCGGAGCTCTGGGCTCATGATGTCGAGTGGGTTGTCGAAGTTGAACTCAGGAAGACCAGGCTGGGCAACAGCCGGAGGCGGGCTGTCAGCTACCGCTGACGGATGATGTTCACCGGGTATGTGGCCACTTGTACCTGGTGGCGCAGGATGGTCGCTGGTGGTTAACGGGGCGGGGTGGTCGGCAGCCGCGGTGGGGGGAAGGGGTAGCGGGGCGTGCTCGGTTTGTGAGGCGAGGCTCTGGGCGGCGGTTTCGGCGCGGGTTTCGGCCGCGGCGAAGGCGCGGGGGAGGACGTTCTCCGAAGTCAGGTCGGTGCCGGAGGCGAGGGCTTCGCGTGTGAAGAGGGCCTTGAGGCCTTGCCAGGCGGCTTCGCCACCCGCCTTGAGTTCGGGTGCTCCGACGGCCAGGGTGACGGCGGTCAGGAGGGGTTCGACGGTGGCTTCGGCGCGGCCGGGGTCGAGCGTGCGGGTGCCCACGAGCTTGCCGTCTTTGAAGGTGTAGTAGGTCAGGGTGCGCTCGTCGAAGATTTCGCCGGTGCCGTTCTTGAGCTGGCCGCTGACCTGCACGGGCTTCCCGTCGGCGGTGTAGCCGAACAGGAAATGGCCATCTGGGCTGGCGCGGACCGCGTTGGGATCGATGTTGTTGTAGTCGGGCAGGTTGCCTAGATCGTTGAGGGCGTCGGCGAGGTTTTTCTTGAGCTGGGGCAGGCTCGCCAGCGCGGCCTGTCCCTCCGGGGAGCCTTGGCCTTTGGTGTAGGCGGTGGACAGGGCGTCATCGATGGCCTTCTGCGCGGCCCGCACCTTGGCGATCTGATCCACAACGGCCTGATTAGCGACACGTTTGATCTCGGCCAGTTCGGTGGGCTCGAGTCCGGACGGTGGAATGTCCGCAGGAGCTTGGTCTTTGGTATGTTCGCCGTCCAGCCCTTGGATCGCGGCCGGGTCGTATCCGTCGGTTCGCAGGTTGGCCAGCGACTTTTGCAGATGGTCCGAGTAGCCGGCCCGGATCGACTGCAGCTGGTTCAGCGTGTCTTTGGTGTCGTCAACGGCTTCCTGGTCACAGTCGGATATGTATTGTTCGAGCCGCGATATGTCCTGTTCAAGATCGGCAATGTCGTCAGCGTTGTCGGCTTGGGCAAGGAGGTACTCGTCGTCGTCGATGAGGTCTTCGGCTTGGCCGATCCAGTCATCGAGCGTTCGCAGTCGATTTTCCAGGGTCGAGATCAGCACGCTGCAGGTTCGTTGCGCCTCGGCCAGGGTGGCGGCGACGTTTTCCAGATCGACAGCGATTTTGGGCAGCTGAGCCGCCTGCACACCGAGCGACCGTGTCGCGCGCTGCACTTCGGCGGAGTCGTTGATCGGATGCTCGCCGTTCTCCCGATTCCACGACGCCTCGAAGCGGCGGCGCGCGTCAGCGAATGCGTTATCGGCCTCGGTGCTGGATTGGCCCGCGTTGTGGAAGGCCTGCGCCAGATCGGAAATCTGTGCCGGCCGCCCACTTTGGAGGCTGTTGTTGATCGCCCAGGGGTCGCCGCCGGCCGCGGCGATCAGCTTCGCGAGATCTATGTTTTCAAGTTGCACCGCACCGCTTCCAGCTTCAACTTATTGCGCTCCTCCATATCGGTGAACGCC
>DASPOT010000144.1:0-10494 GCA_035625875.1 Mycobacterium sp.
AGCGTTGCGCCGGGCCGACGGGGTTGGAGCGTTTGGCGGCGGCGGCGGGTTTGTCGTTGTCCTGGAACAGGATTGGGGCCAGGGCCTGTTTCATGTGCCAGCTGATGTAGTAGGACAGCATGCGCAAGAACATGTGGGCGCGCACCCGCTCGGCCAGCCGATGCCGGATGGGCCGAACATCGAGTTCGCTGTTGAGGGTTCCCAGGATCTGCAGCGGGCGGTCATTGGGGTGGTCGGCCACGAGTACGGTGACGTCCCAGCCGGCCATCGCCCGGTCGAATAGCCAACCGCCGGCGAACTTCACCACATCGACGACGTCCGCGGCGACCACATCGAGCCGGTATCTCATGTCGATCTCGGCGGCGCGATGTCGCGAGCGAGCGACTCCGCGTACTCCTTGAAGACCTTGGTCAGTGGTATCGAAGGATTGAGCAACCATGTGGTCTCCATTCCGGTGATGAAGGCAAGAATTTGTACCGCCTTGACGGTGACATCCATATCCATGCGATACAGGCCGGCGTGCTGACCTCGGCGGATGAGCCCGGTGATGATGTCTACCGCATCCTGGTATCTGGTGAGCAGGCGGTCGTGCAACGGAGCGTCGGGATCGATGTTCTCCGCCAGCAGGACGGTGAACGTGCCAATCAGTTCGGGTGACCGGTGGAACCGATCGGCGACCCCCGCGATTTCTGAGATCAGATCGCCCGCCCGGTCCGCGTGGGCGTCGTCATCGGCGTCGCGGACGTCGAGCACCGCGTGTAACAGCTGTTCCTTGGATTCGAAGTGATGCAGCAGGCCCGCCGGGGCTGACCCCAGCTTCGCGGGCGATCCGGGCCAATGTGGTATTGCGCCAGCCGTTGCGGGTCAAGAGCCGCTGGGCAACCTCGAGGATCCGCTGTTTGCGGTCCTCACCCTTGGCGAGGAGCGTGTCTTCGCCGCATACCGCGAAGGTCTACCGGCAGGATTTCGCCGCGATCGCCACGCTGCTTGCTGGCACCCCCGAACGCGTCGTGCACTTGACGCCGGACGTGATCACGCGGGATGCGATCCAGACTGCTTTCGCCGCCTACGCCGACACCCACGAGGCCGCATCGATCCGGCGGTGTTGGTCGACCTGGAATACGTTGTGCTCGTTCCTCTACACCGCTGAGTTGATCCAGTCCAACCCGATGCCGCTAATCGGCCGGCTGAAGGTCCCGAAGTCGCTCCCCAAAGGGCTTGACGTTGATACGGTTTCCGGGGCCCTCAGGGTGCTCGACGCCGACCTCGCATCGCGGCGCGGCTCCGACTGGGCCAGCGCGACCGGGCCCTTGTCTTGACCGCGGTTCTGGCCGGACTGCGAGCCGACGAGCTCATCCGCACCGATGTTGGCGACATCCGCACCACCGATGAGGGCGGTGTCATCCATGTGCGCGGCAAGGGCAACAAGGACCGCCGAATCCCAGTGGAGCAGGTGCTCATTGACGTGCTCGAGCAATACCTGGACTCGCGAGCCGCCCGCTTTCCCCGCGGTGGAAAGCAGCAGCGGAAAGCCGGGCTGGCTGCCTGGCCGACCACTGCCCCGCTGTTCGTCGGTCCGGATGGCGACCGGATCACCCGGGGCACGGTGCAGTACCGGGTGCTGCGGGCCTTCAAGAAGGCCGGGCTCAACGCTCAGCGCGCCCGAGGGGTTCTGGTGCACGGATTCCGGCACACCTTCGCCACCGAACTGGCCAACGCAGACGTGTACACCCTGATGAAGCTTCTCGGGCACGCGTCGATGGCTACCTCCCAGCGACGTCGAAGGCGCCGGGACGCAGCACCGCGATGCCGCTGCCCAAAACCCGCTGTACGGCCTGATCGAACAGTCGCGGGAACCGTAGCTCGCACCACTTCTTCTCACGGGGCCAGCGCCGAGTGAAGCCTTATAACGGGTATTATGTCATGAATCCGAAATATACTGCCCCCCAGCTGATTACACCCCATGATAACGCCGACTAACACGAGCATGCCAGAGTTCCGAAACATTTAGCACCGCCGATGCGGGCTGTCCGTAGGCTTTGCCTTACTAACTGGCTCGGCGTCCATTACAGACCGCCGGTGCTACATTACGAATGGGACGACGCTGAGTGGCGACAGCGATCTGGCGCGCCGCCGACCGTTCAGCACAAGACACCGCTCCCCCGCGGCCCCGGATCATGATGGGTGGCTGCATCTGGATGTGGATGCCACCATCACCGTTGATCATTCCGACAACAAGGAGAATGCGGGCGCGACCTGGAAACACACCTTCGGGTTCCACTCGCTGCTAGTGTTTTTGGACCGCGTCGACATCGCCGCCGGGGAAGCCCTCGCGGGGCTGCTGCGGCCCGGCAACGCCGGCAGCAACACCGCCGCCGATCACATCACCGTGCTGGGCCGGGCCAGGCGTTGGAGGCGCTGCCCCCGCAGTATCGGCCGGGGCCGGATAATCCGGATGCGCCGCAGATTTTGATCCGCTCCGATTCGGCGGGCGCCACCTATGGGTTCGCGGCGGCCTGCCGCGACAACGGCGTGGAATTCTCGCTCGGCTGCGCCATCGATGCCGCCGTGCGCGAGGCCGCCGAGGTGCTCACCGCCACCCAGGGTTGGTATCCGGCGATCACCGCCGACGGTGGCATCCGCGAGGGCGCCTGCGTCGCTGAGGCCACCGACCTGGTGGACCTGTCGAAATGGCCGCCCGGCAGCCGGCTGATCCTGCGCAAGGAACGCCCTCATCCCGGTGCCCAGCTCACGTTCACCGACGCCGACGGACACCGCATCACCGGGTTTCTCACCGACACCCCCGACGGCGTGGTGCCCGGCCAGCTCGCCGGCCTGGAACTACGCCAACGCCAACACGCCCGCGTCGAAGACCGCATCCGCCAGGCCAAAGCCACCGGCCTGCACAACCTGCCGTTCAACGCATTTCACGCCAACGCCGCTTGGCTCGAAATCATCATGGCGGCAACAGATCTGATCGCCTGGGCCAAACTCATCGGCTTCAGCGACCATCCCGGCCTGGCACGCTGTGAGATTGACACCTTCCGCTACCGGGTCGTGCACATCGCCGCCCGCATCACCCACGGCGCCCGACAACTGCGGCTGCGCAGAGACGCCACCTGGTGCTGGGCCCGCGCCATCGCCACCGCATGGCGCCGCATCCGCGAGGTGTTCACCTAACACCCGGATCACCCGTGCCCCAACCAGACGAAAGACCCACCGGCCCTGGGAAGCCCGCCCCACCGGAGCGACACCCATCACACCGGCATGCCGCAATCGGCACCACCAGTCGGCCAGAACCGGCAACACCCTCCCAGATCAGGCCGCGCGAAAAATCGAGGCTAACGCCATAAATCCGCTCTCACATAGTCCCAGGCGGACCGCTTCCGGCATGCAGCTGCCGAATCGAGCAGACGCTTACGCCGGTGGCTTGCACGACTCCATCGACTCTAATTTCACAGTGTGTACCGACCGGATTGGCCGGCGCGTTCTTGTAAACCGCCACCATGTAGGCCCACTGAGTCGGGTCGTCCATAGTGGTCTCACGCGTCCAGACCTGACCGGGCGACAAAAACAAATTGGGATCGCTGCCACGGGAAGGGCTTTGTTGATCGACCGGTTCATTAGTTACGTAGCTGACACTGAAGCCGTTCGGGGCCGGGTTATCCACCCACAGGGTGTAGGTGACGGTGTGTGCCGCGGCGTTAGCGGCAGGGGCCGCAATTAGTCCCGCGGCGGCTATGGCGGTGACACCGATTGTCTTGACGTGCTTCATTATGCGATTTCCTCTTTTATTCTTTATGGTGCTGGTGGTGGTGGTGTCAGGTCGCTGAGAACGGCTTCGGCGATGGGTAGGGCGACAATTGGAGCGACAGCATTAAAAATGTCTTCGGCGGCTTGTTCGCCCGGGATGGGCTGCGTGAACACCAACTGAGGTTCCACCCCTGGTTGTGCTAACGAATCTATGACGGCGGCGATGTTATGGGATTGCTCAAGCGGGCCGACTGGGGAAATGATGGTGGCTCCGGTAACGGGGTCGGTGGTGACAAAGGGGAGTGCGTAGTTGAGGCCGGGGGCGTTGGGTAGGCCGTTGACTACTGGTATTTCGCGTTGTAGGGCGGTGGCAAATTCGCCTTGGATGAAGTAGTGCTGGACTTGTCCGTCGGCGGCTTGAGCGAATGTTGCTTGGGGGTCCATTCCGAGACTTTGCAGGTAGCCGGGCGATAGCCCTTGGGCTTCGAAGGTGATGGCGGTGGTGCCGTTGTTGAGGGCCCCGGCGGCGGCTTCTCCACCGCCCATGGAATGTCCGGTGGCGGCGACGTTTCCGGCGCCGAAGTTGTTGAGCAGGCCGTTCATGACCTGGACAGCCATCTGGTATTGGGGTGGGTTGCCGCCGACTTCCTCAACAACCACCGCAGCGTCATCGAACTGGTTTTCGGCCCCGGCGAACCCACCCACATAGTGCCCAGCGCCGTCGGTGAGCACGCCGACGTGCACACCGGAGGCCATGTTGTCCGGGTTGATCCCGGTGAGCTGCTCCACCTGCGCCGAACTGAGCTGCGACCAGCCTGCGGGCAGAGGATCGGCCGGATCGTAAACGCGTTGCACCAGCTGCGCCATGGTCAACGCATTGTTGGCGTTCGGCCTTGTGGGGTCGGGGGTGTTGGTGAGTTGCCCCGACCATGAATCCGGTGGTGGTGGCTTCGGTAGTCCTTGGTCGGCGGTCTGGGTGGCGGCTTGTTGGGTGACCTGGCTGACAGCTTGGTCTGGGGCCGGGTATCCGGAGTTGGCGCCGCTTTGATAATCCGGCAACTGAGTGGGCATGCCCGGCGGCTGAAAACCGGAGGTATCCGCACCGTAGGGGCCTTGCCCGTCGCCGCCGCCTCCGCAGCGATCACCACACGGGTCAGCCGCCGCCAGCGCCATCCCGAGAGACGATGTACCCGTGCGGGGTAGATAGGAGGATAAGGTGGCCAGGCCGAATGCGGTGGCCGAGAACAACCCGATCGCTAACACCCCGGCCTTGGCAGTGACGGTGATCGGGGCCAGGGCGCGCCGTAGCAGTGTGATCCCGTTACCCAACACGGCGAACGCCCGCCAACAGCAGCAGCACCCACCCCACCGACCGGTCACCCCGCCACCGGGGGTCAGCACGTGCAAACCCCACACCCCCGCCACCACCAGCACCGCCCCAGTGACACCGGCAGCAACACCGGTCAGCTGCGGTCCTGTGCCCGTGACTGCGGACACCGTTTCGGTGAGCGGCTCGCCGCCATCGCGGCCAGCTTTAGTGGCGGTGTTACTCACGCCCTACCCCTCTTCCCCCACGACAACGTTTTCCCCGAAGACAACGTTGCCAGCAGTATTGCGGTCATACCAGTTTTTGGCACCTGCTGAGGTTCCCTGACAGCCGTCAAATACCCATGCGTTGCCAGTTCGCACTGCGCAAACTTTCGGTGGTCAGCGCTCACAAGCTGTGCCTCCGCTCCCTGTCCGCCAATGCTAACAAGGGTTGCTATTAACATATCTGTCCAGCATATACAATGGTGGGACATCGTGCTAGCTAATTAACTAACTAGCCCCGCGATAGCGTGGCGTGCGTTGATTGCAAACGCGTTGAGCGCCGGCTTCCACCGCATCATTCATCGTGCCCTGCCCGCACCGGTGGGGTCTAGGGATCGGGTGACAAGGTATAGGCATTTCATCGCGGCCTGCTCGGCTGTGGAAGAGAAAACGCCGCGTTGGGACATCCTCGGCACGATCATCGTCGTCGCCGGGATTGTCGCCGCCAATATCGCGATCATCGTGCCGGCCGCAGGGTCGGTGGCCAGCATCGCCGTGACAGTGGCAGTGGCACGACGAAACCCTGGACATGCGCATCGAGCGGCAGCGCTTCATCGACCAGCACCTCAGCCGTAGCCGCGAGCGTAGCCGAGGCCTCGCCAGTGACGCGGGCTCCATGGTGCGCATCGCCATCGGCCGAGATGCCGCCGACACGGCATTCCTGGACAATCACAAGGGCGCCATCACATTGAAAAATATGACAGTCACCGCCGTGGTCGCCGGGGAGCTACCCGAAGATTCGGTTGATCAACTTGTGAGCTTGCGTTGATCGCTACCTGAAACCGTGACCAACACCTGTCTCATATTTACGGCGGATCCGCAACGACCCCGCAATCGACTTTGAGAATCCGCAGCGACATTTGAGATTGCGGATGGGGGACTTCGTGGGCTCGTATCCGTGGCAGTGGACCGCGGCCGATGCCGATGATTTCTTCGGGCACCTGCGCGGTGTTCATAACCTCGCCCATAGCACGGTGCGCGCCTACCAGACCGATGTGAAGCTGTTCCTCGATTACGCCACTGATCCGGCGTACGACTGGAATGAGCACTGCGGGCGATTGTTTGGCACGGTGTTTTCTCAGGTCATCACCGAGTTCAATAAGTCGCGTCACGTTCAGGCCGACGACGCGCGGCCGCTGAAACGGCCCTTCACCCCCACCGAGCTGCAACAGTTCTTCGACCTAGCCGACCTGGAGCCCGAGCGGATCCTCAATGCCGGACGCAAAGGCGCTCTGGCGGCGTGGCGAGACGCGGTCGCCTTCAAGACCCTCTACGGATGGGGCTTGCGCCGCAACGAGGTCCGGCACCTACAGCTGGTCGACTTCTCGCGTAATGCCCGGGCCCCGTTCTTCGGTGAGTGGGGTCTGGTGCGGGTGCGCCATGGCAAGGCCATGCGCGGGTCGCCGGCCAAACAGCGCACCGTGTTGACCGTGTTCGACTGGGCTGCTGAAGCCCTCGCGGATTGGGCTGAGCGCGGACTTCCCCGCTACGGCCAGCCCGTCAACGACCTGTTCCCCACCGAAAAGGGCGGGTTGGTGCCTGAGCGCAATCTGTGGCAGCGCATGCGCAACTTCATCGACGAACTGGGCTTCCCGGCCGGGTTGGATCTGTATTCGTTTCGCCGCTCTTATGCGACCAACCTGCAAGTCGAATACGGCTACGACGTGAGTTTTGTGCAGCTGCAGCTTGGCCACGAGCATGCCGCGACCACCTCCATCTACACACTGGCCGCACCGGACTACCGAGCCCGCGAGCTCGAACGCGTCCTGAGTGCGACCCTGGCTCGCAGTAATGCCCGCCTGGACGGGCCGACGCAGAAGGAGTCGTTATGAGACGCGAGATTCAATACCACTGGCGGGTGCGGGAGTTCATGGCCCGAGCCGGCATGAAGAACAGCCGCGATTTGGTCGGACCCCTGCGCGAGCGAGGCATCACGCTCTGCGAATCGCAGATCTACCGCATCATCGGGCAAGAACCCGAACGGATCGCGTTCAAAGTCCTTGTCGCGCTGTGTGACATCTTCGGTATCGAAGCAGGTGATCTGATCACCTACACCGCCACCGACACTCGCCAGTCGCGCAGCAAGGTAGTGAACGCGACCGCCGATGTCCCCCTGCTCAATGCCTACCGGCCGGTGAAAGCCCGGATCGTCTCCGATGACTGAACCGCGCAGACGCGGCCGTCCCCGCAGCACCGGCGGTCGCGAATGCGGCCGATGCCACAACCTGGTCCCCAAGATTCGGACGCACTGGCCAGAGGGGCCGATCTGCGCCCCCTGCTTTACCACAGCAGCCCGCACCTACGGCCAGTGCGCGTTCTGCGGCGCCGAGCGCCTGCTCCCCGGACGCTCTTCCACCGGCCGAGACATCTGCCGCGACTGCGCCGGCATCACCACCAACCTGGACTGCGACAACTGCGGACGCGAAGCCGAGCGCCTGCGCGGTGGTCACTGCGCCCGCTGCGTCCTCACCGGCGATCTCGAGCAGATCCTCAAACCGCATACCCCACCGGATATGCGCATCAAACGGCTCATCACCGAGCTGGCAGCGGTCCCCCGCCCCGAAAGCATCATCACCTGGATGCGCCATCCCGTCACCGCCGACCTGCTGACCAAGATCGGCACACGCGAGCTGCAGCTGAACCACGAAGCCTTCGACGCGATGCCACCGTCTCGCAGCCCGGAACATCTACGCGAGATGCTGGTGCATCATCGCATGATGCCCGACCGCGGAGACCCGCGCATGGCCCGCTTCGAAAGCTGGCTCGAGCAACGACTGGAAACGCTGCAACCCACACCGGCCATCCACACACCCATCGAACAGTTCGCACGATGGCACCACCTGCGCCGACTACGCGAAAACACCGACCCCACACGCAATACGGACAACGCGACCAGATGCGCCAAACAGGAGATCACCGAAGCCGGCAAGTTCCTACGCTGGCTGCTCGACGAGCACAACACCACCATCAACGACCTCCAGCAGGCCCACCTCGACACCTACCTCAGCGAGGGACCAACGACCCGCAGCACGGTCCGGAACTTTATCCAATGGCGCGCCCGCGCCGGCATCGCGCCCCCGTCCAAACCCCGATACCGCACCGCCCGCACCACCCCACTGACCTCATCACGGCAGCGCCTGGACCTGATTAAAACCCTGGCCGAAGCTGAGAGCGTCGCCTTATCCACCAGAATCGCCGGACTGATCCTGCTGCTCTACGGCACCCCCGTCAGCAGGATCTGCGAACTCACTCTCGACGACGTCAACACGACACCAGGACGAACCACCATCCAAGTCGGAGACCTGCCGGCACCAATACCCGAGGCCCTACTCCCCCTGTTCCACCAACACCTCGCTCAACGGGGAGACCACCGCACCATGAACCACCACTGCACCTGGCTCTTCCCCGGAACTCGCGCCGGACAACACATCTCCGAACAATCACTCGTGCATCGCCTACGCGGCTTCGGAATCGACATCCAAGCTGCCCGAAACGCAGCATTACACGATCTCACCAAAGAGATCGACCCCGCCTCGCTAGCCGATCTGCTTGGCTACTCAACCCAGGTCATGAACATCCACGCCGCCCGCGCCGCAGTCCCAATGGCCACCTACCCCGCGCTGAAACAACCCACCCGATAAGCCAGCAGAACCCACCGGCGAACAGAGAATTCGACCTAACTTGATACCGCCGATATCCAATGAACCACCCCATAATATGTCTTAGACTGCCAGACAACGCATTTCGTTTGTCCGTTCTCGTTTTAGTTGGCCATTTTCGCAATAAACCTGGCCGTGTACGGCGTGGCGGCCGGATTCTCAAAATAGTTGGCCTACCGTTGCTTGCGGCATGTACTCATGTCTGGAGGTTGCGGTGAGCGACAAGGTGCTGCGGTCGTTGCCGAAAAACATGACCGACAGCACCCGGATCCTGCATCGGCTCGACGGCACGGTTCGAAACGACCCTGTCGCGGCTGATGTTGCGTTACTGCCGACCGAGCGGGCGCTTCCAATCCGGCGGTTCTTCTCCTGGCCGGGTAAACGGAACTACGACGGCTCTTGGTGGTCGAGCACCGTTCGTGCCCATGTTCTGTTTGAGTCGCTTCTGGAGCGCGAGTATCTGCCGGCGGCCGACTTCGACACGCGCGTGGTGGGTATTGCGGCGCAGCCGGTGGCGTTGCTCTGGCCGCGCAGTACCAGCGGCCAAAAGCACCATTTCCCCGATTATTTCGTCCGGCTGCAAAGCGGAGACGAGTGTCTGGTAGATGTACGGCATTCCAAACAGGTCGAGAAAAGTGTAGCCCAGCTCGCCATGACACGGGACGTGTGCCGAGAGATCGGTTGGGACTACGAAGTGTTCACCGGGCTGCCGCCGACGTATTTGGCGAATCTTCGTTGGCTTTCCGGGTACCGTGCGGATCGCGGTGTCCCGTCGGATGTGGCTGCCGCCGCAATTGGAGAGCACTTCGCGAGTCCGGTGTCGCCGTCGGGGAACAACGGAACGAAAAGTCACGCCAGACCGGTCTGGTCGACACGTTCTGTCTTGGCGTCAAGGACGTGATTGGTCCGCAAGAGGTGTCCGACGACGCGCTGCATATGCTTCGCTGCACGATGTTCGGTGGCTATGACGAGCCCGCCGTGCCCGCGCCACTGGAGCTGGCGCAGCACCTGGTGTTCGGCGCGGTCGAGTTCGCACGCGGGCTCGGTTTTGAACCTCATCCCGAGTTCGCGACCGCAGCCGACCATCTTGGAGCGTGGTCGGGATGTTGCCCGATTCAGTTCGGATGCAACGGATCTCCGTTTTATATTCAGGGTCCATACGACGATGTTGAGTCCATCGCGCGTACGCTGGCCGATGCCCCGGCGAAACCGCTGGCCATTCACCGTCGCTTGGGTTTCGAGGACGGCCGCTCAGTAGCCGCTGAGTATCAGCAGTAACTGCGGAGCGCCCCGACTCCTTGGCCAAGTCCCGGTCACACCCTCATCAGAACTTAGCCTGAATCCACCGATGAAACTGGTGTGACGGTTTGCGACTCGATTGTCGGGTGTTGAGCTGAGGCTGCTGGATAGCGGGCGCGTTTTAGCTGCTGGCCTCGTCTGCCAGCTCGTCCGGGTTGCGGTTGGGGGTAGGGGCGGCGATGTCGGGGCGCGG
>DASPOT010000145.1:0-25387 GCA_035625875.1 Mycobacterium sp.
CCAGAGCTCAGGGCTGAAATTGCACGTCAGGCAGTTTGCCGACTGATGTGAGGGTTAGCCAGCAAATCCGTGTTGCGTTTTCGTGTCGTACAGCATTGTTAGCTGAGGCGCCCGGTGTCAGCGGACTGGCTGCAGCCAATCGTCACCCGAATCGCGCAAGTACACGTCCCCGACGAACTAGGCACCAGCGATGGCGGCATCGACATCCTCGGGTTTGGGCAAATGCCGTTCGGGCACAATCAATTAGAGCGCGGCGGGTTTGCCTACGGCAAGGCCGAACCCGGACGTCCGATCATCGCGACCATCGAGTTCGGCGGCAGCACGGTACCCGACGACACCCCGCTGGACAGCGAGCGACGGTTCGCCGACTTGATGCACCAGGCGCACCAGGCGCACCCGGTGCTGCTGGACGTCGCCGGCGGCGGGTTCGCAGAGTCAGCACAGGAGTGGCGGGACCGGGTCGAGGTTGTGATTGCCGGCGCGGCCCGCTGACCCGCTGGTTCGGCTCAACCCGCCGGGACGCGCGGTCGGCGGCACCTCGCGTGGCGGCGCCGCAGTCGGTCCCATAACGTCTGTCTGGTCCGAGGTGGGTGCCGAAATGGGCCGGACCCGTCGGGGGCCGGCTGCGGCGAATGTGATTTTCGCCACTTTCTCGCTTCGAATGCTGAGAGATACTTATTTAAGAATATTCTGAGCGCGTGCCTCGCGTGTTAGCGACGCCTAAAGAGAAACCCAGCCAATGCGCGTTTTAATATTTGCTGCGAAGCGACGTCATGAATGCACAACAATGTTTGCTTAAGCGTAATCTGAGTTGTCGGCGTCACGTGCGCAACACCCGTCCAATTCGATTCTTGTAGAAGAAAATTGGGCCGCTAGACTCGCCGGGGGCTGCGCCGCTGGGCGTGGAAATCCGGTTGATCAAGGGCATTCCGGGCCTGGTGCGACGGTAGCCGCCCGACGTGGAAGCCCAGGCGAACTACTGACGAATACGGCAAAGGCTGGTGCCAGTGTGAGCAATGTGATGGAAGCGGTGGGCTTGACGGAGCCGATTTCATCGCTGCCGGTGCGGTGGCGATCCGCGCTGCGGGACACGGCACTGAATATGCGGCGGCGCTACCAGCGGCACCTGCCCCAGGTCCTCGCAGCTGCTGATGACGAGTCGGTCGTTGGGATCGGCACCGCATCGGGTTTCTCAGCGGTCGCCAAGATTGCCGTGAACAACGGCGCGATCGGTGGTATGGCTGTCAGCCCCGATGGCAGTCGGCTGGTGGTGACGAACTACGGCGACAACAGTGTCTCGATAATCCACACCGGCACCTACGCCGTCGTCAACACCGTTGCAGGCACTGGTGAACCATTCGCGATCGCCGTTGGGAACGCCGCGCACAACTGCGCATACGTCAGCACCGCGTCGGCGTCATACGACGCGATAGTGGCTGTCGACCTGAGCAGTAACGTGGTCGTCGCAACCCATCCGGTCGCTCTCAGTGTGAGCGACCTCGCGGTCAGCCCCGATGGAAAGTACGTTTACGCCAGCCGAAGTGGTGTCGGGGGTGCCGACGTCGCGGTCCTTGATACGGCGACACGCCAGACCGACGCGATCAACATCGCGGCGGCACCGGGGACGACCACGGGATGCTTGCGCATCAGCTCAGACGGACAGCGGCTGTATGTCGCCACACACGGGCCATCCGGCGGCGAGCTTATCGTGATCGACACCGGCACCGAGCGTGTCATCGACACCGTCGAGATCGGTTCCGCCATCCGGGATGTCGCGCTCAGCACCGACAGCGGCACAGCGTATGTCGCCAGCTGCGATCCCGACTTCGGAGCAGTGGTCGACATCATCGACGCCCGCACCCACATCGTCAACGGCAGGTTGAAGACGGGCGAGATCGACGGCTTTCTCACACAGTTGGCTCTGAGCGGCGACGGGGAGCGGGCCTACCTCGTCGGCGACGAGGGCGTCATGGTGCTGTGCACGCTCACTCAGGACGTCACCGGCATCATTACCGTCGGTACCCGGCCGTCATGTGTAATCGAAAGCCGCGGCGGAAGTTATCTTTACGTCGCCGACTACTCCGGCGCGGTCACCGTGATCTCGATGGCGTCGACCACGGCGTCACCTGTTCACCGGACGGTGGGCGATGAGATCGTCGCCGAGCCCGATCTACCGCAGCTCGAGTCCGTACTGACTTAGTAGTCTCGATTGGTTCCACGTGCACTCAGTCCCTGGCCACCCCTCATGAACGGGTCATCGGACGTCCAGTTGACCGTCGGCTTCCGATCACATGAGGCTCAGGGAAACCCCGCTATTTAAATTAGTCAGGGCGGGACCGGTCGCTGCGGAGCAGGGGATTGAACTCAGGCCCCGCCCAACCGATGAGCAGGCGGGCGGGGACCGAGCGGGTGATAGTTGGGTTAGACGCTCAGCGCGTCGAACTCATCGGACAGCAGCCGCGGCGGCGCCTCTACCCGACCGAGATTGTCCCGCGCCCAAGCCACTGTTTAAAAACTGCGTTAAAAGTAGTCGCTCAACATGTGAAACCTGCACGTGGCGGTGATGATGAGCCGATGCGACTTCGACCAATGCTGGCGATCGTGGCCGCCACGATCACCCTGGCGGCGCCGGCCCGTGCCGACGACAGTGACCAAGCGTTCCTTGCCGACCTCGATACGGCGGGAATCCACTACAGCGACCCAGACAAAGCCGTGGCAGCCGGCAAAACGGTGTGCTCTTTGAAGGACAACGGCATGACCAACGATGACGTCGTCACAAATCTGACGCAGCAAAATCCGGGATTCGCCCAGGAGAAGGCAGCAAACTTCGCGACGATCGCGACAAACGATTACTGCCCGCAAAACGCTGGGGGTGGAGCACCGAGCTCGTAGCATCACTCTCCCTGATCCCGCCGGCGCTGTGCACGTGGAGAACTGGGGCGCCACATAGCTTCAGCGAGAACGGCGAACAGTAAGCCGGCCGCTGTCAGCGATGAGTATTCGCCCCGACCGCCTGGTGTCCCGCCGACCCGCATGCACGCTAACTAGAACTTGCGCGGTAGCGTCCCGGGCACCGTGCACCTGGGCCACCTTGGGCCGCGACGGCGGCGATATCGGCCGCGGCGCTTTTGCCGTAGGGCAGGTGCAGCAGCATCAGATAACGGGTTGAGCGTTGCGCCGTGCCCCTGCGCGCTGAATCCGCGAGGTGCATTGGTCGGGCCGCCCACTTGCGCATTAACCCCGGGAGAAAGCTCTGTTCGGTCCGCTCGGCAATGGCGGCTGCCCGCCCTGGGAGACCTTGCAGCCTGTTGGTCCGGGGCGGTGGCGCCGGAATCGCAAGCGTTCACGCTGCGGGTTCGCAGCGAGGCGGTTCGTATTGCGGCTGCCCGCCGCCGCCTCTGGGGTTTCCTGGCCCGACGCGCGGGGGCTGTGGCGCTGGGTTACACGAGCGCGGAGCTGGATTGTCCTGCGGCCCGTTCTCCGGTCCGCCCGGACCCGGTTGGCAGTTCGGGCATGGCGGGGGCGGGTCCAACGGGGCGGCGTTGACCAGCCCTACCCCGAACGTCAGTGCTGACATGCCGACGCCGGTAGCGATCGCCACCGCGCCGGCCACGCGCTTCACGTACATTTTCGGTTCGTCCCGTCCGAGACTTCGAGGTTCACCACGCCGGCTACCAGCTACCCAGGCGGCTCGGCGCCGCCGCAACGCCAAACAGCGACGCCACCGTCTTGGCTTGCGAATCGTCACAACTCCCAACTGTATAGGTGAGGCGCACCTGTCACGCGGGATACGCGCGGCGAAATGCGCAGATGGCGCGAGCCGCATGAGCCTTCGCCCGAGCCGACCCGCACAGCTACATCGAGGTTGACGAGACCTGGCGGACCCACCGTCGGGCCCACGCTAACCCGAAAGTCGTTCACCCGTGCATCGCCGGCTCGGCATCGTCGATTTCCGTCACACGGCAGTCCGGTGCCGCCGGTGGTTACGAATTTCCCAGGCCGACAGCGCCATTCCAACGATACCGGTGCACAGCGATACCAGAAACAGCAGTAAGCTGACGTGACCGGTGAGCGCGTCACCCAGGATGACCATGGCCGCAGTCCCGGGGAACAGACCGGCCAGAGTCGCCACCGTGTAGGGTCGCGCGAGTGCGTCCAAATAAGAGTCCGGGAAGTCGGGTGCCCCGCGGTAGATCGGCGTCGGATTATCGGTCTACGAGAGCGCTCTGGGGGTGGTTGTAATGCTCGTCGGCTCGGCGGTCCCAACATCGTCGCGGTTGAGCGGGGCTTCTCGCGGGAACCGGTCAATAACAGCGAGCCGCGGAGCTAGCATCGCGCACGGACAGAGGCAATGCTGCGGCGACAACCATGAGGCGGTGGATCGATGTACAGCACAATGCAGAACTACCCGTTGACGATCACCGCCATCCTCAGATACGCCGCCGCTGTCCACGGAGCGCGCACGGTCACCACCGCGACGGGTGCCGGTTACCGCGACTGCAGCTACCACGAGCTTGGCCAGCAGGCGGCCCAGTTGGCAAACGCGTTGCGCCGCATCGGTATCACCGGCGACCAGCGTGTCGGCACGTTCATGTGGAACAACACCGAACACCTGGCGACATATCTAGCGGTGCCGGCGATGGGCGCGGTCCTGCACACCCTCAACATCCGGCTTTTCGCTGACGAGATCGTCTATGTCGCCAACGAGGCCGAAGACCAGGTCGTTCTGGCCGACATGTCGTTGGCCACACTGCTGGCGCCCATCTTGCCCCGGCTAGACACCGTGCACACCGTGATCGCGGTTGGGGAGGGAGATACGGCACCTCTGGAAGAATCTGGCAAGACCGTGCTGCGCTACGCCGAAGTGGTCGGCGGCGAGTCGACCGAATTCGCCTGGCCGGATCTCGACGAGAACTCCGCGGCCGCGATGTGCTACACCAGCGGCACCACCGGCCACCCCAAAGGCGTCGTCTACAGCCACCGTTCGAGCTACCTGCACACCATGGCGGCCTGCACCGCCAACGGCATCGGGATCGGGTCCAGCGATTGCGTGCTGCCGATCGTGCCGATGTTTCACGCCAACGCCTGGGGCTTGCCCTATGCGGCGTTGATGGCGGGCGCCGACCTGGTGCTTCCGGATCGCTACCTCGACGCTCGATCGCTGATCGACATGATCGAGAAGCTGCGGCCCACGGTAGCGGGCGCGGTACCGACGATCTGGAACGACGTCATGCACCACCTGGAGAAGGATCCTGCCCACGACCTGTCATCGCTTCGGCTGGTCGCATGCGGCGGCTCGGCGGTTCCGGTATCGCTGATGCGCACCTTCCAAGACAAGCACGGCGTCCAGATCCGGCAATTGTGGGGCATGACCGAAACCTCGCCGATAGGCACCATGGCGTGGCCGCCGCCGGGAACCCTGGCCGACGAGCACTGGGCACTGCGCGCGACCCAGGGGCAACCGGTGTGCGGCGTGGAAACCCGGATAGTCGACGACGACGACAACGTGCTGCCCAACGACGGGAAGGCCGTCGGCGAACTGGAGGTCCGCGGCCCATGGATCACCGGCTCCTACTACCGGGGACACGACGCGTCCAGCTTCCAATCCGGTTGGTTGCGCACCGGTGATGTGGGTCGCATCGACGAGCAGGGCTTTTTCACGCTGACCGACCGCGCCAAAGACGTCATCAAGTCCGGTGGGGAATGGATCTCCTCGGTCGAGCTTGAGAACTGCCTAATCGGGCACCCGGACGTGGTCGAGGCCGCGGTTGTCGGGGTCCCGGACGAGCGCTGGCAGGAACGGCCGCTGGCCGCTGTCGTCGTAAAGCAAGGCTCATCGGTCACCGCTCGCGAGCTGCGAACCTTCCTCGCCGACAAGGTTGTTCGATGGCGGCTGCCCGAACGATGGACGTTCGTGGACGAGATTCCGCGCACCAGCGTCGGCAAGTACGACAAGAAGGCCATCCGGTCCCGCTACGCCGAGAATGGCTACTGGGTGATCGAGGTGCACGACTGACCGTTCGCCGTCGATCGCGCGCACCCATGGTGTAGAACGTGTTCGTGAGCCTGCGGGTCGTGCAATGGGCAACGGGGTCGGTTGGTGTGGCCGCGATAAAGGGGGTGCTGGAGCATCCCGAACTCGAACTCGCGGGATGCTGGGTGCATTCAGAAGCCAAGAGCGGCAAAGACGTCGGTGAGATCATCGGCACAGCGCCGCTCGGCGTGACCGCGACCAACAGCATCGACGACGTGCTCGCGCTCGATGCCGACGCGGTGATCTACGCGCCGCTATTGCCCAACGCGGAGGAGGTCGCCGCACTGCTGCGCTCGGGCAAGAACGTCGTCACTCCGGTCGGCTGGTTCTACCCGGGCGAGAAGGAGGCGGCGCCGCTGGAGGTGGCCGCGCAGGCCGGCAACGCCACGTTGCACGGCGCCGGCATCGGGCCTGGGGCGGCGACAGAGCTGTTCCCGCTGCTGTTGTCGGTGATGTCCACCGGCGTGACTTTTGTTCGTTCCGAAGAGTTCTCGGACCTGCGGACCTACGGCGCACCGGACGTGCTGCGCTACGTGATGGGTTTCGGTGGGACACGTGATAGCGCGCTGACCGGGCCGATGCAGAAACTGCTGGACGGCGGCTTCATCCAGTCGGTGCGGCTGTGCGTTGACCGGTTGGGCTTCGCCGCCGACCCCGAGGTCCGCTCGTCGCAGGAGGTGGCCGTCGCCACCGCGCCGATCGACTCGCCGATCGGGGTGATCGAGCCCGGCCAGGTCGCCGGGCGCCGCTTCCACTGGGAGGCGCTGGTCGGCGATACGGTGGTTGTCCGGATCACCGTGAACTGGCTGATGGGCGAGGAAAACCTCGATCCGCCATGGTCTTTCGGGCCCGCCGGGGAACGCTACGAGATCGAAGTCTGCGGAAACCCAGACACCGTAGTCACCGTCAAGGGCTGGCAGCCGGAGAGTATCGAAGCGGGGCTGAAGAGTAACCCCGGCATCGTCGCGACCGCGGCGCACTGCGTGAATGCGATCCCCGCGGTCTGTGCAGCCCCCGCGGGCATCCAGAGCTTCTTCGATCTGCCGCTCATCACCGGCCGCGCCTCGCCTGGGCTGGCGCGCTGACGGCTTACCGTCCGGGGCTAGCCTCGTCTCATGACTCTCGTCGTCGAACAATCGCGTGCGATACCCGTCACCGTCGAGGACGCGTTCGGCGGCACGCTGCCAATGCCGCTTCCGACGATCTTTCGGCGCTGGTACGGGCCGATCCCGCCGGTCAAACAGGTGCGCGACCAGACCGGCGATTGGGACGCCCCCGGTCAAACCCGCATGGTGATGCTCGCGGGCGGGGGCAGCATGCGCGAGGAGCTGACGAGCGTCGATCCGCCACGCTCATTCGGCTACACGCTCACCGACATCAAGGGCCCGATGGCGCCGCTGGTCAACTTGGTCGAAGGCGAGTGGATTTTCACGTCGGCGGGCACCGGAACAAACGTCACCTGGCGCTGGACCATCCATCCACGGTCCCCGCTGACTGCACCGGTGCTGCCGGTGTTCGGCAGGGTGTGGAAGGGCTACGCGCGCCAGGCGCTGGAGGGACTGTCCGCGCAGCTGGTGGGCTGAACTTCGGGTAGTCGCTACCGTCGACACTATGTGTCGACTCTTTGCCCTCCACGCCGGGACGAATGTTGTCACCGCAACGTTTTGGCTGCTGGACGCCCCGGACAACCTGGCCGCACAAAGCAGGCGCAACCCAGACGGCACGGGGCTGGGTGTCTTCGACGGCCAGGGCCAGCCGGAGCTGCGGAAGCAGCCGATGGCGGCTTGGCAGGACGCCGACTTCGCGACCGAAGCCCACGACATGACCGGCACAACCTTCGTCGCCCACGTTCGTTATGCGACGTCCGGGTCGCCCGATGTGGTCAACACCCACCCGTTTCTGCAGGACGGCCGGATCTTCGCCCACAACGGTGTGCTGGAGGGTCTGGAAGTACTCGATGAACGGCTGCGCGAGGTCGGCACCGCCGACTTGGTGTTGGGCCAGACCGATTCCGAGCGGGCGTTCGCGTTGATCACCGCCTCGATCCGGGCGCATGGCGGCGATGTGTCGGCCGGTCTGATGGACGCTATGGAATGGCTTGTCGCGAATGTGCCGATTTATGCGGTCAACGTGCTGCTGAGCACCGCCACCGATGTATGGGCGCTGCGCTACCCGGAGCCCAACAAGCTGTACGTCTTAGACCGCCGCGACGGCCTGCCAAGTCCGGGATTTCATTTGCGCACCGAGAGAATTCGCGCGCGCTCCGAGCATCTACAGACTCGGCCGTCAGTTGTGTTCGCCAGCGAACCGATGGACAACGACCCGCGATGGCGCCTGCTGGCGCCGGGAGAGCTGGTCCACGTCGACACCGCGCTGGAGATCACCCGCAGCGTGGTGCTACCAGACCCGCCCAAGCACCAACTCCGTCGCGCGGATCTGAGCTCGGCGGTCCAGGCGGCGCAGCACACCTCGACGTGAGCCAGACCGGGGCTGGCACACTCGATGGACGTGACAGCTAGACGCGCGCTCGTGCTGGGGGGCGGGGGAGTAGCGGGGATTGCCTGGGAGACAGGCATTCTGCGCGGTATCGCCGACGAGTGATCACCGATCTTTTCCTGCCCGCTATGACCGAACCGCAGACCACGACAGCGCAGAAGCTGCAACAGATCGGGGCGGTGGCACTCGCAGCCGAAACCGTTGCCGAACCCGTCCGCCGCAAGGTGATCGCCCACCGGCTGCCGTCGCACTACTGACCGGACCGGGTGCTGCGAATCACCGCGATCGACATCGCCACTGGAGAACGCGTTGTTTTCGATCGGGACTCGGGCGTCGACCTTGTTGACGCGGTGGCGGCCAGTTGCGCCGTGCCGGGGGCGTGGCCACCGGTGACGATTGGAGCGCGACGGTACATGGACGGCGGGATCGGCAGCCCGGTCAACCTTGACGTCGCCGGCGACTGCGACGAAGCGGTGGTCTTGGTGCCCACCGGCGTCACGATGGCGTCGCCGTTCGGCGCCAACCCCGCCGCCGAGATCGCTGCGTTCGGTGGCGCAGCGTTGGGTGTGTTCGCCAACGACGACTCGCTGGCGGCCTTCGGGCCAAACCCGCTGGATCCGCGCTGCCGCGTCGCTTCGGCGGTCGCCGGACGCACGCAGGGCCGGCGCGAGGCACAGGCCGTCGCGGAGTTCTTCGGCGTCTAATTGTCGGCCGCAGGCGGCACGGCTTCGTGCGCCGCGGTTTCGAGGGTGTCGAGCGCACCCGCGGCCAGCATGTGGCCGACGTCGATCACCTGCGCTGCGCGGTGGAATTCCAGGCTGCGGCATGTCGAACGCGGGACCTCGATCAGTACGTCGGGCGGGTAGGCGGCGAGCCTGTGGCGCGCAAGCGCGGCCTGGGCGATGTCGATGGTGCGATTCATCACCTCGAAGGTGCCCAGTTTGGGCACTTCAGGTTCCTCCTCGACGCGCTCGACGGGCTGCTCGACTTCGCCGGCATTCGGCTCACTGTCGGATTCGGGGATGGAGGCGCCGAACCGGTTGAGCACCGCCCGCGCCGTCGGTCGGTCGAGCAGCGAGCGGGCAGCAGTGACGTCGAACAGGGCAGAAGTGCTGCGCATCATGCGGTTCAGCCACTCGGCCGTGGCCCGGGGTTCCGCGTCACGGCTGCCGGGAGTCTCGCTGCCGCTGAGGCTCACCGCGATGGTGAGGTCGGCGTTGGCCGCGGCGATCGGCGCCATCGGCACCGGGTCGAGGATCCCGCCGTCGGCGAGCAGCCGTCCGTCGGCCGCGTATGGGGCGATTACTCCCGGGATCGCAATAGATGCCCGGATGGCTTCGTCGACCCGGCCGCGCTGCAGCCACACCGATTTGCCGGCCAGCAGATCGGTCGCCACCGCGGTATAGGGGATCGGCAGGTGCTCGATGGTGACGGTGCCGAGGATGTCGTGCACCGCGTCCAGGATCTTCTCGGCCCGCAGCACTCCCGCAGCGGTGATGGACGGGTCGAGTAGCCGCAAGATTGCGCGCTGCGTTAATGACTTTGCCCAGTCAGTGAATTCGTCGAGCTTTCCCGCCGCGTACAGGCCGCCGACCAGCGCGCCCATCGACGAACCGGCGATCCCGACGATTTGGTAGCCGCGCTCACGCAGCTCGTTGATCACCCCGATGTGGGCATAGCCGCGGGCGCCACCGCTGCCCAGAGCCAGGGCGACGCGGGTCGGTGACGGCCCGCCTGCGCGAACAGTGCTGGCCTGCGGTGAGCCGGTTGCGCGAAGAGCGTTGACCTGCGACGAGCCGCGCCCAGACAAGGGATCGGGCATACGCTCATTGTGCGCGCAGGGTGGGAGTGGCCCAGTTCTCGAGGGCTGACCTTTTGTTACCCGTGAATTTAAATTTCACCCCGGGTCCAGCCCCGTCGATGCCGGCCGTTAGCCGCACAAGTCGTCGGCGGCCGCGTGGACAGCGGCGATCACCGCCGCCTGCCGCGCCGGGGTCAGCTTCGACCACGGGGTGTTCCAGGTACCTGCGCCACCCGGTCCCGTTGCCTGAATGGTCGCCAGGTACGGCTCGATTAGCGACTGCGGGTCGCCGTGGCGGTCATTCATCCAGGCCTTCGCGGCTAGACAGGCCCGGTAGTACTCCCCCTCAGTCGACTTCGCGGGGACGTCGACCCGGGTCGTCACGCCGGCGGGTGAGACCCCGATGGCGCCGGGCGGTGGACCTGTAGGCGCCGCGGTTTTGCCGCCGTGCGACGAGCAGCCCGGGAGCGCTGACAAAGCCGCAGCGGCGACGACGATGCCCCACACCAGGAGGCGATAGGGGCACCAGCGCACGGTGTCAATATATGCAAAACTGTCTGGCGTGATGGAGCGCACTGGACTTCGGGAGTGTTGTCGGGCCTAGCACGCCGCCGATCCCCCATCCGTCCATCCGCTCTGGAGTTCCTGCATGGTTTCCGCCACTCGGGTCGTAAACCCCGTCGCGCTGCATGTATCGACAATCCCGTCCGTCTCCGGACCCACGCGGCTACGGCTGCCCGACCTCTTGCACGCCACCGACCGAGCTGCCGACGACGTGCTCAGCGGCCACTGCGACCACCTGCTGCCGCCGAATGGCGTACCGACAACCAAGCGCTGGTTCACCCGCATCTACGGCGACGACGAAATCGACGTCTGGCTGATCAGCTGGGTGCCGGGTCAAGCCACCGAACTGCATGACCACGGCGGGTCTCTCGGGGCGTTGACCGTGCTGACCGGCTCGCTCGATGAATTCCGTTGGGAGGGCGACCAACTGCGGCTCCGCCGGTTCGACGCCGGCGATCAGGCCGGGTTTCCGCTGGGCTGGGTTCACGACGTGGTCTGGGCTCCGGAGCCGGCCCCGTCCGCGGCGGCGCTGGGTCCCACCCTGAGCGTGCATGCGTATTCGCCACCGCTGACCGCGATGTCCTACTACGAGGTCACCGAGCGCAACACGCTGCGCCGCACACGCACCGCGTTGACCGACCAACCCGAAGGCCTGTGATGAGCCGGATCGACCGTGTACTCGACACGGCCCGCGGCCGGTTGCGTCGCCTTGCCGCCAGCGAGGTGCCGGATGCGCTGCGGCGCGGCGCCGTGCTCGTCGACATCCGGCCACAGGCCCAGCGGGCGCACGAAGGCGACGTGTCGGGGGCGCTGGTGATCGAGCGCAACGTACTCGAATGGCGCTGCGACCCGACCAGCGACGCCCGGCTGCCGCAGGCTGTCGACGACGATGTCGAGTGGGTGATCGTGTGTTCGGAGGGCTACACCTCCAGTCTGGCGGCCGCGGCGCTGCAGGATCTGGGCCTGCACCGCGCCACCGATGTAATCGGCGGCTATCACGCGCTGGCCGCCGCCGGGGTGCTGGCCGAGCTTACCGGTGTGAAAACTGCGGTGGGCGTTTCTCGATGAACGCGGCCATGCCCTCGGACTGGTCGTCGGTGGCGAATGCCGAATGGAACAGCCGGCGTTCGTAGAGAAGCCCTTCGCTCAGAGTGGACTCGAACACCCGGTTGACGGCCTCCTTGGCCATCCGGGTCGCCGATAGCGACATCTCCGAGATGGTGGTGGCGACGGCCTTGGCCTCGGTCAGCAGGTCGTCGGCCGGCACCACTCGCGACACCAGCCCGCTGCGCTCAGCCTCGACGGCGTCGATCGTGCGGCCGGTCAGGATGAGGTCCATGGCCTTGGCCTTGCCGATGGCGCGGGTCAGCCGCTGCGAGCCGCCCATGCCGGGCAGCACGCCCAGTTTGATCTCCGGCTGGCCGAATTTCGCGGTGTCGGCGGCGATCAGCAGGTCGCACATCATCGCCAACTCGCAGCCGCCGCCAAGTGCGTGTCCGGCCACCGCGGCGATCGTCGGGGTGCGCACCGCCGCCAGCTTGGCCCAGGTGGCGAAATAGTCCGAGCCGAACACGTCGGCGAACGTCAAGCCGGCCATTTCCTTGATGTCGGCGCCGGCGGCGAACGCCTTGGCCGAACCGGTGATGATGATCGCGCCGATACCTGGATCGTTGTCGAATTCGGTTGCGGCGCTGGTAACTTCGGTCATCACCTGACTATTGAGCGCGTTCAGGGCCTGCGGCCGGTTCAGCGTGATGGTGCCGACGCGCCCGTCGCGTTCGACCAGGATGGTTTCGTACGTCATGGCCGCCTTTCTAGAACTTGAGGTCGTCGTCGACCGGTGCGAAATACGCGTCGACATCGGCCGCGGTGACCGCGGCCAGCGTCGGCGGCGACCAGGTCGGATTGCGATCCTTGTGGACTATCTGGGCGCGGATGCCCTCAACCAGGTCATGTGAGCGCAGCGATGCACACGACACCCGATACTCCTGGGTCAGAACATCTTCCAGCGTGTCCAATTTGGCCGCGCGGCGCACCGATTCCAACGTCACCGACAGTGCGATGGGGGAGCGACTGGCGATCAGGTCGGCGGCCTCATGAGCCGGTCCGGCGTCGTGCCGTCGTAGTGCGTCGACGATATCGGCAACGGTGTCACCCGCATAGCACTCGTCGATCCAATCCTGTTGTGCGGCAAGGGCGCTCGGTGGGGGTTCGACGGCGTGGTCAGCAAGTGCACTCTCCACGCCGTCGGCGACGATCGCCCGGGTGAATTTGTGCAGTTTATCGTGCGGCACGTAGTGGTCGGCGAATCCGAGCGCGAGGGCGTCCGCACCGGAAAACGGCGCCCCGGTCAGCGCCGCGTGCAGACCCAGCGACCCCGGCGCCCGGGACAGCAAATATGTGCCGCCGACGTCGGGGATGAAGCCGATGCCGACCTCGGGCATCGCGACCTTGGACGTATCGGTCACCACCCGGGTGTTGGCGTGTGCTCCGACGCCGACGCCGCCGCCCATCACAATGCCGTCCATCAACGACACGCACGGCTTGGGAAAGCGGCCGATCTGGGCGTTGAGCAGGTACTCGTCACGCCAGAACCGCCGCGCCTCGACACCGTCTGCGCGGGCGCTGTGATAGATGATCACCACGTCGCCGCCGGCGCACAATCCGCGTTCCCCGGCGCCGGAGAGCACCACGACGCGCACCGCGTCGTCATGTTCCCAACGGGTGAGTACGGCGCTCAGTGTGTTCACCATATTTTGGGTCAGCGAGTTGATCGCCTTGGGGCGGTTGAGTATCACAAAGCCGACACCATCATCGATATGGGTCAGGACCTCATCGGATTCGCCCGTCACGCGCGTAGTCTCCCCTCGCTGAATCGCTCGTCGAATGCTGCCCAAGACTTGGTCAGCAATCTAGATCGTTAGCCTCGGCGGGCTGCCCGCGGGTAAGGTTTAGCTGGAGAGCGGCCCGGAAGATGCCCGCAAGGCGCCAGCTGAGCTGGGAACCCGGCCGGGCCACTGATCGTTGACCAGGCGTTCGCGCAGCTCGAAGCCACACAAGAGAGGATCTGACGGTGCGGGAGACAAGCAACCCGGTATTTCGTTCGCTGCCTAAGCAGAGGGGCGGATACGCGCAGTTCGGCACCGGCGTGGCCGGTGCCGCGAGCCAGCAGATGTACACGGGGTACCAGACCGATCCGTACGTGGCTCCGTATCGCGAGGCCAAGGTCACCCGCCCGCTGACCATCGACGACGTCGTCACCAAGACCGGCATGACGCTGGCTGTGTTGACGGCGGTCGCGGTCGTCTCCTACTTCCTGGTGTCGGCAAACGTCGCCTTGGCGATGCCATTGACCCTGATCGGCGCGTTCGGCGGCCTGGCGCTGGTGCTGGTAGCCACCTTCGCGCGTAAGCAGGACAGCCCGGCGCTGGTGCTCAGCTACGCCGCACTCGAAGGCTTGTTCCTCGGCGCCATCTCATTCGTCTTGGCCAACATCACGGTGTCGGCCACCAATGCCGGGGTGCTCATCGGGCAGGCCGTCCTGGGGACCCTCGGCGTGTTCGCCGGCATGCTCGTCGTCTACAAAACCGGCGCCATCCGCGTCACCCCCAAGTTCACCCGCATGATCGTCGCCGGCCTCTTCGGTGTGCTGGCACTGATGATCGGCAACCTGGTGCTAGGCATGTTCGGTGTCGGCCACGGTGAGGGCCTGGGCCTGCGCAGCGGCGGACCCTTGGCGATCATCTTCTCGCTGGTGTGCATCGGCATAGCGGCGTTCAGCTTCCTCATCGACTTCGACGCGGCCGACCAGATGATCCGCGCCGGAGCGCCGGAGAGGGCGGCGTGGGGCATTGCTCTTGCCCTGACGGTGACGCTTGTCTGGCTCTACATCGAGATCCTGCGTCTGCTCAGTTACCTGCAGAACGATTAGCTTCGCGACGCAAGGCCGGCACGCCGACCGGGCGTGCCGGCCTTCTCATGCGCGGGCACCGCGATTGCGAACCGAGCGATGCGACACGCGGAGATAGCGTCGTGGTATTCACACCGGGCGAGAGCTGACGTCAGTTCAGCCGCTCGATCACCATCGCCATGCCTTGGCCCCCGCCGACGCACATGGTTTCCAGGCCCAGCGTCTTGTCGTAGGTCGCCAGGTTGTTCAGCAGCGTGGCGGTGATGCGCGCGCCGGTCATGCCGAAAGGATGGCCTAAGGCGATCGCTCCGCCGGAGACGTTCAGCTTGTCCTCGTCGATGCCCAGTTCGCGGGCGGAGCCGAGCACCTGCACCGCGAAGGCCTCGTTGATCTCGAACAGGTCGATATCGCCGATCGACATGCCGGCGTTACTCAAGACTTTCTTGGTGGCTTCGATCGGACCCAGGCCCATGATCTCCGGTGACAGGCCGCTCACTGCGGTGGACACGATGCGGGCCAGTGGGGTCAGGCCGAGCTCGTTGGCCTTGGTGTCGCTGGTGATCACCACCGCGGCGGCACCGTCGTTGAGCGGGCAGGCATTGCCCGCGGTCACGGTGCCGTTGGGCCGGAACACCGGTTTGAGCTGGCTGACCTTCTCGTATGTGGTACCCGGCCGGGGGCCGTCATCGACGCTGACCGTGGTGCCATCCGGCAGCGTGACCGGCTCGATCTCGCGCTCGAAGAAGCCCGTCTTGATCGCCTCCTCGGCGCGGTTCTGGCTGCGCACACCCCAGCGGTCTTGATCTTCGCGGCTGATCCCGGTCAGTAGCGCGACGTTTTCCGCGGTCTGACCCATCGCGATGTAGATGTCCGGCAGCTTCCCGTCGGCGCGCGGATCGTGCCATTCGTCGGCCCCCTGGGCCGCGGCGGCCGAGCGTTCCTGGGCCTCGGTGAACAGCGGGTTGTTGGTGTCCGGCCACGAGTCGGAGTTGCCCTTGCCGAATCGGGACACCGTCTCCACACCGGCCGAGACGAACGCGTCGCCTTCGCCGGCCTTGATCGCATGGAAAGCCATCCGTGTGGTCTGCAGCGACGAAGAGCAGTACCGGTTGACCGTGGTGCCCGGCAGGAAGTCGTAGCCGAGAGCAACCGCCACGACACGGCCAATGTTGAAGCCGGACTCGCCGCCCGGCAGGCCGCAACCCATGATCAGGTCGTCGATCTGGTGTGGGTTGAGCGCGGGCACTTTGTCGAGTGCGGCGCGCACCATCTGCGCGGCCAGATCATCCGGCCGTATGGTGACCAGCGACCCCTTGGCGGCACGGCCAATCGGTGAGCGGACAGTTGAGACGATGACGGCTTCCGGCACGACGGCTCCCTCGATCGGTTGTGGCTGGGTCGGATGGCCCGGCTCCTCGGCAGTCCGCCGAACGGCCCGCATCGTCGCCGGTTAGGGCGAATCTAATCCCTACCCACCGGTCGGCACGACGATGGGGGCGGGCACCCCGGTCGTGGGCCGGCGCCACAGCCGCGACATGATGCCGAGTCGCTGGCGACCGGGTAGCTCGGCAACTAGCCCGCCGGTCGACTCGCCCAGCGCATTGCACAACGCCGGCAGCAACTGATCGGCCGCAAGAGCATACCCAGCCGCCGACGGGTGGTAGCGGTCGTCGGAGAACAACAGCTCGGGCGCTTGCCGGAAATGGGGCGTCAGCAGATCGGCCAGCGGTACCGGCACACCACCGGCCGCCTTGACGGCGACGGCCTGGGCGCGGGAAAGCCGCAAACCACGAGCGCGCGCCAGCCAGCGCAGGGGTTGTGGGATGGCGGTGATGACCCCGAAATCCGGGCAGGTCCCCACGACCACGACCGCTCCGCTGGCGCGCAGCCGCCGTACCGCCGCACCGAGCCGATGCGCCGACGGACCGACGCCGTTGAGTGCCGTGATGTCGTTGGCGCCGATCATGATCACCGCCGCATCCGGCGGCGGTCCGGCCACGAACATCGCGTCGACCTGGCCGGACAGCCCTTTCGACGTGGCGCCGACGATGGCCTTGGTGCTCAGCCGGATACGTTTGCTGGTCTGCTCGGCGAGCCCGCACGCGATCAGCACTCCCGGGACTTCGTCGGCGGTGCGGCAGCCGTAGCCGGTCGCCGTCGAGTCACCGAAGATCATCAGGTGCACGTCGACGGACATCCCGCGCTGCCACCGCTGCACCGGCCCGTCGCCGCGGGTGTACACCCCATCGGCGCGCGGCGGGATGTCCCAGGCCTTGGGAATGACGCTGCGCGCCCGTGTCGCTTGGCCGACCAGCAAATTGCGTGCGCCTATATAGGCGGTGCCTGTCGAGGCCAGTGCACCCGCTGCGGCCAGCGCAATGATCGAACGGCGCGGCACACGAATGTCCACGCAAACAGTTTAGTTCGGCTGCGGTCGGCCAGCCGGCGGCTACCGGCCAGGCCGATCACGGGGCGAATCAAATGTGGTATCGAATCAGACTCTTTGACTGCTGAAACTTCCATAGGTGTCAAGCTAAGTTTGCGAGGTTGGCTGAGCGCCTCGACGGGTACAGCACCCATATGGGCTGAACCGGATGCTCTGCTACTTCGTCGATTGACTACAACGACGTAGGAAGTGTTGAGGATGACCGTACCGACTAAGGTATCCGGCTCGCCCCGAGATAGCATTCGCCTGCGTGATTTCCCCAAGACACGCAGATTTGCGGTCAGCGACGGCGCTCCCGTCGAAGTCATTGAGAGCGGACCCAGTATCACTGCCCGGTTGACGTGGCTGGCGTCGCGGCTGACGATCCGCCCAACTCTGGCCGTGTGCAGCCATATCCCGCACATGCCCTGGCCGTTCGGCCTGATCGACTTCGCGTGCCGGGTCTTCGTCCCAGCCCCGGGCACCATCCGCGCAACGGTGGGTTTGCCCAACGCCACCGCACAGCTGGTCCGCGCGCCCGGGGTGCTGCCCGCGGATGGCAACCGGCGGGTGGTGCTCTACCTGCACGGCGGCGCGTTCCTGACCTGCGGCGCCAATTCGCACAGCCGAGTCGTCAACGCGATCTCGCGATTCGCCGAGTCACCCGTGCTGGTGGTCAACTACCGGCTGATCCCCAAGCATCCGATTGGGATGGCCCTCGACGACTGTCACGATGCCTATCGCTGGCTGCGGCTACACGGGTACGAGCCGGAGCAGATCGTGTTGGCGGGCGATTCCGCGGGTGGCTACCTCGCGCTGGCGCTCGCTCAGCGGCTGCAGGAAGACGACGAGGAACCGGCCGCACTGGTGGCGATCTCGCCGCTGATGCAGCTGGCAAAGGGACCCAAGCAGGCGCATCCCAACATCAAGAAGGACGCGATGTTTCCGGCGAAGGCGTTCGACGCGCTGGTCGCGCTGGTTGCCAGTGCCGCCGCCAAACGCATCGTCGACGGCAAGCCTGAAGAACTGTATGAGCCGCTGGACCACATCGAACCGGGCCTGCCGCGGACATTGATCCACGTGTCGGGGTCCGAGGTGCTGCTGCACGACGCGCGGTTGGCCGCCGGCAAGCTGGCGGCGGCCGGCGTGCCGGCCGAGGTGCGGATCTGGCCTGGCCAGATTCACGACTTCCAGTTCGCCGCGCCGGTGGTTCCCGAGGCGACCCGCTCGTTGCGGCAGATCGGTGACTACATCCGCGAGGCCACCGACTAACGCGACGACTGCGTGCGCGCGGTGACAGATCGCCTGAGACGATGAACGCATGCGGATCGCGCAGCATATCAGTGAACTCATCGGCAATACCCCACTGGTTCAACTGAACTCCGTCGTCCCCCGCGGGGCCGGCTCGGTGGTGGCGAAGGTCGAGTACCTCAACCCCGGTGGCAGCTCGAAGGACCGCATCGCGGTGAAGATGATCGACGCCGCCGAGGCCAGCGGGCAGCTCATGCCGGGGGGCACCATCGTCGAACCCACATCGGGTAACACCGGTGTCGCGTTGGCCATGGTCGCCCAGCAGCGCGGATATAACTCTGTGTTCGTCTGCCCCGACAAGGTCAGCGAGGACAAGCAGAATGTGCTGCGCGCCTACGGCGCCGAGGTAGTGGTGTGTCCGACGGCGGTGCCGCCTGACCACCCGGACAGCTACTACAGCGTGTCCAACCGGCTGGTCACGGAGATCGACGGTGCTTGGAAACCCGACCAGTACGCGAACCCGGACAACCCGGCGAGCCACTATGAGACCACCGGCCCCGAGATCTGGGCCGACACCGACGGCAAGGTCACCCATTTCGTTGCCGGCATCGGCACCGGCGGCACGATCACCGGTGCTGGCCGCTACCTCAAGGAGGTTTCCGGCGGCACGGTCCGCATCATCGGGGCCGACCCTGAGGGTTCGGTGTACTCGGGCGGCAGCGGCCGGCCATATCTGGTCGAAGGGGTCGGCGAGGATTTCTGGCCGGCGGCTTACGACCCGAGCGTGCCCGACGAGATCATCGCGGTGTCGGACTCCGATTCTTTCGACATGACCAGGCGGCTGGCGCGGGAAGAGGCAATGCTGGTCGGTGGGTCGTGCGGGATGGCGGTGGTGGCCGCGGTGAAGGTGGCCGAGGAAGCCGGACCCGACGCGTTGGTCGTCGTGCTGCTGCCCGACGGCGGTCGCGGCTACATGTCTAAGATCTTCAATGACGCCTGGATGTCGTCGTACGGGTTCCTGCGCAGCAGGCTGGACGGTTCGATTGAACAGCCCACGGTCGGCGATGTGTTGCGGGGGAAATCCGGCGCGCTGCCCGACCTGGTACACACCCATCCGTCGGAGACCGTGCGCGACGCGATCGGCATCCTCCGCGAATATGGGGTGTCTCAGATGCCCGTTGTCGGCGCCGAGCCGCCGGTGAGGGCCGGCGAGGTCGCCGGCAGTGTGTCTGAACGCGAACTGCTCTCGGCCGTCTTCGAGGGTCGCGCCAAGCTGGCCGACGCCGTCCGCCTGCACATGAGTCCGCCGCTGCCGATGATCGGCGCCGGCGAGTTGGTCAGCGCAGCCGCCAAGGCGTTGCGGGACTGGGACGCGCTGATGGTGGTGGAGGGCGGTAAGCCGGTCGGGGTCATCACCCGCTATGACCTGTTGGGTTTCCTGTCGGAGGGCCCGCGGCGGCGGTAGCGGGGCGACCGGGAAGCAAATTACTTCGGCTACAAACACATACGTCGGCGACCGCTGCCTTCGGGCGGTGTCGTTACCGTGTCGACTGTTCGCGCGTGTTCTCGCGCCGACGGCTCCGCCACGACTCTTACTGGTTCTCGGGTACTGTAATGCGGCCGGGTTCAGCTAATTGTTTGTCGAGGTGTCCATGACCGACCAACCGCCTCAGCCGCCCGACGAAACTCATCCGCCGCCACCGCCGCAAGGTGAGGGTGATTCACCGTCGCCTCCGGCACCGCGCGGTGCCACCCCGCCTCCTCCGCCGCCCGGGGGTGTCTATCCTCCACCGCCCCCGTCCGCCGGCGGGTACGTACCGCCAGCGCCGGGGCCCGCAGTGCGTGGTCTGCCGCCGCAGGGGTACACGTCGTGGTTCACCCGGCTGCTGGCGTTCATCATCGATTTGATCCCGTCCGCCATCATCATCGGCATCGGTGCGGTGGTCCTGGGCGGCACCTGGGAGACGACGTGTCTCACCGACGTCTCGCAATACGGCATCAACGAGGTCTGCGCGACCGGCCCTGCTGCCGTGGGTTCGACAGCGTTCTGGTTAGCGGTGCTGGTGGCGTTGGGCTATCTGATCTGGAACTACGGCTACCGCCAGGGCACCACCGGGTCGAGCATCGGTAAGTCGGTGACGAAATTCAAGGTGGTGAGCGAGAACACTGGGCAGCCAATCGGTTTCGGTTTATCCGTCGTGCGTCAGCTCGCGCACTTCGTTGACGCGATCGTCCTCTGTGTCGGTTTCTTGTTACCGCTGTGGGACGTGAAGCGGCAAACCTTGGGCGACAAGATCATGTCGACCGTTTGTCTTCCGAGCTGACGCTCGGTAGATAGCGTTTCGTCTTGCACCCAAATAGTTCGCGAATAGACCATGCTTGCGGCGAATCTGCGAGAGCCCCCGCCAATGGGATCGCGGTCGCCGGCGTCACTAGGCTGATCGTTGATGAGTGAACACTGCAGCGCGCCCCGAGGCAACACGGGGCGCCGTGTCACTGGACTGGCCACCAAAGCCATTCACGCCGGCTACCGTCCAGACCCGACGACCGGAGCGGTGAACGCCCCGATTTATGCCAGCAGCACGTTCGCCCAAGACGGTGTCGGCGGCCTGCGCGGCGGATTCGACTATGCCCGCACCGCCAACCCGACCCGGTCCGCACTGGAAGCCTCGCTAGCCGCCGTCGAGGAGGGCGGCTTTGGCCGCGCGTTCAGTTCCGGGATGGCCGCCGGTGACTGCGCTTTGCGAGCATTGCTGCGGCCCGGAGATCATGTGGTCATCCCCGATGACGCCTATGGTGGCACGTTCCGGCTCATCGACAAGGTGTTCACCCAGTGGAATGTCGAGTACACGCCGGTGGCGCTCTCCGATCTGGACGCGGTCCGCGCCGCGTTCCGACCGCAGACCCGGCTGATCTGGGTGGAGACACCCACCAATCCATTGCTGTTGATCGCCGATATCGCGGCGATCGCCGAGCTCGGTCGGGAGAACTCGGCGAAGGTGTTGGTGGACAACACGTTTGCGTCACCCGCGCTGCAGCAGCCGTTGACACTCGGCGCCGACGTGGTGCTGCACTCGACCACCAAGTACATCGGTGGCCACTCCGACGTTGTGGGTGGTGCACTCGTTACCAACGATGAAGAGCTGGACACCGCGTTCGGCTTCTTGCAAAACGGCGCCGGCGCGGTGCCGGGCCCGTTTGACGCCTATCTGACGATGCGCGGCCTGAAGACTCTGGTGCTGCGGATGCAGCGGCATAGCGAAAACGCGGCCGCTGTAGCGGAATTCCTCACCGGACATCGGTCGGTGAGCACCGTGCTGTACCCGGGTCTGCCGAACCACCCGGGCCATCAGATCGCCGCACGGCAGATGCGCGGTTTCGGCGGCATGGTGTCGGTGCGGATGCGAGGCGGGCGCAAAGCCGCCGAGGATCTGTGTGCCAACACTGCGGTGTTCATCCTGGCCGAGTCGCTGGGCGGCGTGGAGTCGCTGATCGAGTATCCGAGCGTGATGACGCACGCGTCAACGGCCGGTTCGCAATTGGAGGTACCCGACGACCTGGTGCGGCTGTCGGTGGGCATCGAGGATGTCGCCGATCTGCTGGATGATCTCGAACAGGCCCTGAGTTAGTGGCCGAGACGCAAAATCGCCCAAAACCGCCGGTTTTCAGGGGATTCTGCAGGAGGAGTAGGTTCTCAGCAATCTTCGCCATGAGCGGGTTGTGCTACCGCCCCGTATCCCCGACGCGCAGCCGTAGCTATGCCTGGTAGGGCTCCGCGCTGATCAACGTCACCTTGACGGTGTTGCCATTTGGCACCGTGTAGGTGCGGCTCTCGCCCACCTTGGTGTCGATCAGCGCACGACCGAGCGGTGAGTTCGGCGAGTACACCTCGAGCTTGCCGTCGTTGACGCCTTCTTGGCGGGTGGCGATGAGAAACGTTTCGGTGTCGGACTCGTCGTCGTTGTAGTAGACCTTGACCACCGAACCTGGCAACGCCACCCCGGACTGTGTGGGAGCTTCGACCTTGGCGTTGCTGAGTAGGTCCTGCAGCTGACGGATGCGGGCCTCCTGCTGGCCCTGCTCCTCGCGGGCGGCGTGGTATCCGCCGTTCTCGCTTAGGTCACCCTCCTCGCGGCGGGCGTTGATTTCCGCGGCGATAACGGGACGGTTCGCGATCAACTGGTCGAGCTCGGCCTTGAGTCGATCATGTGACTCCTGGGTCAACCAGGTCACTTGAGTGTCCGTCATCTCCTCGCGCTCCTCGTATTGTTGGTTCCGCCATATTCGCCGCGGGCTGGCTTTAGTCTCGCTGCCGGGAGATGCGGTTCCACCCCGTGTATTGCCACTTTGTTCCGCATATAGCAACTAATGCAGCAATACACGGTCCCACTAGGAACCGTGCGTTTACCTACGTTACCACTGCGGGGAGCTCAGGTAACCACGTATTCGCAGTTCGGCGTCCAGCGCGCGGTTGCTGGAACACCCTACGGTCAGGGGGCACGCAAGTAGCCGGGCACATCGGTGCTACAGGCGTAGACGTCTCCCATGACTGCGGCGTCCGTGTAGTCGAGTTTCTGACCCCGGTCTCCGGGGTGGAACGATTAGAACTGCAACTATAGGGTCACACACCGGTCATACAGCAGACGGACAGGGAGCACGTGAGCGAACTGCGGTTGATGGCGGTGCACGCCCACCCGGACGACGAGTCCAGTAAGGGTGCCGCCACCCTTGCCCGCTATGCCGACGAGGGCCATCGCGTGGTGGTGGTGACATTGACCGGGGGCGAACGCGGCGAGATCCTCAACCCCGCGATGGACCTGCCCGAAGTCCACGGACGCATTGCCCAGATCCGCCGTGACGAGATGGCCAAGGCGGCTGAGATCCTCGGTGTCGAGCACATGTGGCTGGGCTTCGTCGACTCCGGCCTGCCCAAGGGTGACCCGCCGCCACCGCTGCCGGAGGATTCGTTCGCGCTGGCACCACTGGAGGTGGCCACGGAAGCGCTGGTGCGTGTGGTACGCGAGTTCCGGCCGCACGTGATGACCACCTACGACGAAAACGGCGGCTACCCGCATCCCGACCACATCCGCTGCCACCAGGTTTCGGTCGCCGCGTACGAGGCGGCCGGCGATTATCGCCGCTTCCCGGACGTCGGTGAGGCGTGGACGGTGTCCAAGCTGTACTACAACCACGGCTTCCTGCGCCAACGGATGCAGTTGCTGCACGACGAGTTCGCCAAACACGGCCAGCAGGGCCCCTTCGAGGAATGGCTGGCCCATTGGGACCCCGAGCACGACGTCTTCGCTGACCGAGTGACGACCCGGGTGGAGTGCTCGGCGTATTTCAGCCAGCGTGATGATGCGCTGCGCGCCCACGCCACCCAGATCGACCCCAAAAGCGATTTCTTCGCCGCGCCGATCGCCTGGCAGCAGCGGCTGTGGCCGACCGAGGAGTTCGAGCTGGCCCGCTCGCGTGTCCCCGCGAAGCTTCCCGAGACCGATCTGTTCGCCGGAATCGAGGCCTGACCAGTGAATCGCATTCTTCTCACGGCAATCGACGTGGTGCAGGCCGACGACGCACCCCGCAATACGGGGCCCGACTTCGGCAAGGCCAGCCCGCTGGGGCTGCTGGTTATCGTGTTGCTGCTGCTCGGCACGGTGTTCCTGATACGGTCGATGAACCGGCAACTGAAGAAGGTCCCCGAGTCGTTCGACCGGGAGAACCCTGGGCCGGATCAGGCTGCCGACGAGGGCACACTCGGGGCTGGCGACCAGGCCTCAGAAAGCGCCAGCGAGAATGACGCCCGCACCGACCGCAACGGATCACCGCATGAGCCAGGCGGTTAGCATTAGTCCGGCGACGATGCGTGCCGGAACGTCACGAGGAGGAGCCGGACAATCGAGCCTCAGGACCCGGCGATGAGCCCCGCCACCAACACACTCGGTGGAGCCGCCAGCCCGTATTTGCGCCAGCACGCCGACAACCCGGTGCACTGGCAGCAGTGGACGCCGCAGGCGCTCGCCGATGCAGCCGCGCGCGATGTGCCGATCCTGCTTTCCATCGGTTACGCCGCGTGCCATTGGTGTCATGTCATGGCCCACGAGTCGTTCGAGGACGCCGAGGTGGCCGCTGTGATGAACGCGGGGTTCGTCTGCGTCAAGGTCGATCGCGAGGAGCGGCCGGACATCGACGCGGTGTACATGAATGCCACCGTCGCACTCACCGGGCAGGGCGGTTGGCCGATGACGTGTTTCCTGACGCCCGACGGCCGACCGTTCTTCTGCGGTACGTACTACCCGAAAGCAGGTTTTCTGCAACTTCTTTCGGCTGTCTCCGCCACCTGGCGGGATCGCCGCGGTGAGGTCGAGGAGGCGTCCGACCATATCGCCGACGAGTTGCGCAAGATGGCGTCGGGGCTGCCCGGTGGCGGCCCGGACGTGGCGCCGGAGCTGTGTGACCACGCCGTTGCAGCTGTGCTGGGCGACCAGGACATGGTTCGCGGAGGCTTCGGTGGGGCACCCAAATTCCCGCCGTCGGCGCTACTGGAGGCGCTGCTACGCAACTATGAGCGCACCGGTTCACCGGCAGCGCTGGCGGCGGTCTCGCGCACCGGCAACGCAATGGCCCGTGGTGGCATCTACGACCAACTCGCCGGCGGTTTCGCCCGGTACAGCGTCGACAACGCTTGGGTGGTACCGCATTTCGAGAAGATGCTGTACGACAACGCGCTGCTGCTCCGCGCATACGCGCACTGGGCCCGGCGTACCGGAGATCCGTTGGCCCGCCGGGTCGCCGCGCAGACCGCGCGGTTTCTGCTCGACGAGCTGGCCGATGGCGGCATGTTCACTTCGTCGCTGGATGCTGACGCCGATGGTCGCGAGGGCTCGACCTATGTCTGGACGCCGG
>DASPOT010000146.1:0-3178 GCA_035625875.1 Mycobacterium sp.
TCCACTAAAATGCCGCCTGCTCGCTTCGTGACGATTCCCCGCGTTCAGCGTGACTCCCTCACGACCTCGTCCGGACTCTTGTCCGGGCGTAAGCCGATGAAGCGCGGGTGGCGCAGCTTGCCGTCCCGCGTCCACTCGGCGGAACCGACCTCGACGACCAGCTCAGGGCGCACCCAGTGGACGCCGGCTTCGCGAGCCCGTCCTTTTGCAAAGGGCGAAGCATCCTGCTCGAGAGCGGACAGTCGCGCGTAAAGCTTTCGCAACGTGGCGGTATCGAACCCGGTTTCCACCTTGCCGGCGTAGATCAAGTCGCAACCCTCGTAGTAGCCCACCAACAGCGCCCCGAGCCCGACTCTGCGGCCCTTCGGTGCTGTATAGCCGCTGATCACGAACTCCTGATCGCGAACGCACTTGAAGTTCAGCCAATTCGGCGACCACGGCCCGTCATACTTAGAATCGGCCAATTTGGCCATCACGCCCTCATCTTCGCGCTCGCACGCTGCCCGGTAGGCCGCCTCGCTGCATCTCCGACGGTAAGTCGTGTCGCGCAGCGGATGGTGAAACTCAAACGCCTTGCGGAGCAGACGTTTTCGCCAGATCAACGGCAACTCGGTGGTTGCTTTGCCATCGAGGTGCAGCAGGTCGAAAATGTAGTAGAAACCGGTATCCCCGTGGCTCTGGCCAGCTCCGGTTCAGTGATGCCCAAACGACCCTGCAGTCGCGCGAAGCATGTGTGCGGCCCTCGAAAGCCGCGATTTCACCGTCGACGACCACCCGCGGCGCGCCCTTTGCGGCGAGCACATCGCCCGGTGGTTCAAGCATGATGACCCTCAGTGAAGGAACCTCTCCTAGTCACAGCGCAACCGTCGTTGTCGAGGATCGCAGCGACACATATCCGCGTGTCCCAGACCCCACGGCCCAACTCTGGCGTCTAAGGCTTTTCTCGTAATCTCGGCGATCGACACGTGTGTAGGTCCTACTGCGCCCGAGACGCGTCCACAGCACACCGCCATCGGGTGTGGCGCCGCGAGCGGTCAGCTCCCGCTTGAGAATCTTGTTGGTCGCCGTGGCTGGCAGGCTGTCGGTGAGCCAGACAGAGCGAGGCCAGGCCTTGGGTGATAAGTCCGGTTGGGCGGCCAGAAACTCGCCGAACTCCTCGGGTGTCAGCTCCGTGCTGTCCAGCAGCACGATCGCGGCCATCACCTGGTCGGCGACATGTTCGTCGGGTACGGCGTACACCGCAACGTGGCTGATCGCCGGCAGCCGCTGCAGGATCCGCTCGATGGGCGCTGTGGTCATGTTCTCTCCGTCGACGCGCAGCCAGTCGCCGCTGCGCCCGGCGAAGTAGATCCAGCCGTCAACATCACGGTAGGCGAGGTCGCCCGACCAGAACATGCCGTGCCGAAGTCGCGCATCGGTGGCTTCCGGGTCGTTGTAGTAGCCGGCGAACAGGCCTGCACCGGACGTGTTGACCAGTTCGCCGATCGCTTCGTCGGCGTTGGACAGGGTGCCGCGTTCGTCGAATCTGGCGGCAGAGCACTCGGTGAGCGTGTCCGGGTTGTAAATGGCTGCACCGGGAAACCCGCGGGCGAGTGACCCCGGTGGGCAGCCATCTTCGCGTGTGATGATGATCGCACCCTCGGTGGAGCCGAACCCTCGGTGGAGCCGAAGCCGTCCCACACCGTGCAATCGAAACGGCGGCCGAATTCGGCGATGTCGCGATCGCTTGCCTCGTTGCCGAACGCCACCCGCAGCGGGTTTTCGTGGTCATCGGGCCGCTCGGGCGTGGCCAGCACGTATGCCAGTGGCTTGCCCACGTAGTTCATGAAGGTCGCCCCGTAGCGGCGCAGATCGGACAGCAGGCCCGATGCCGAGAACGTCGCCGGCGCCATTGCCGCGCCAGCGCGCGCCAGCAGAGACGACCACTCGTCGCTTGACGTGTCGAACACTTGGACACCCGGGAGATCGAGACCGTCGAGCAGGTCGCGATGCGCAGGGTCGGTGAGCAGTGTCTGACAGTCGGCCCGCAGGATGTCGTTTACTAGGGCGGCACCGCGACGGGTGTCGTTGATTCCGCACAACATATAGCCGCCGAGCGCAGCGGCGGCCATGGCCGTGAGCATCTCGGGTGTGTTGCCCAGCAGGGCGCCGACGTGCAGCGGCCGGACCGGATCGGCGATGCCGATCAGCGCCGCGGCGGCGGTGGAGGCATCGGCCAGATGTTCATGCCAACTCCACACCCGCTCGCCGTGCTTCACCGCCGGGGTGTGCTCGTTCATCCGCTCGCGAAGCAGTTGCTGAAGCGTCTCCGCCACGGCTCACCACTTTCCGTCGACCCATTCGCGGTCCGCAGGCTCGCACATTACCTGTGCGCCGACGGGGAGCAACGACCTCCGGATGGGGGAAGCGGCTATTCGTTGTCGAGACCGCCCGGTGCCGTCTTGGACACCTGCACCAGGAACTCGTAGTTGTTCTTGGTCTTACGCAGCTGCGAGATCAGCAAATCGATGGCTTGGTGGGAGTCCAGACCCGATAGCACGCGACGCAGCTTGTGGACGATGGCGAACTCGTCGGGCGACAGCAGCAACTCGTCCTTGCGGGTGCCGGACGGGTTCACGTCGACCGCCGGGAAAACGCGCCGTTCGGCGATCTTGCGGTCGAGCTTGAGCTCGGCGTTGCCGGTGCCCTTGAACTCCTCGAAGATGACCGTGTCGCCGGTGGACCCGGTCTCGACCATCGCCGTCGCGACGACGGTCAGCGAACCGCCTTCCTCGATGTTGCGGGCGGCGCCCAGGAACCGTTTCGGCGGATACAACGCCGTGGAGTCGACTCCACCTGACAGGATGCGGCCCGACGCCGGCGAGGCGTTGTTGTAGGCGCGCCCCAGCCGGGTGATTGAGTCGAGCAAAACCACCACGTCTTTGCCCTGCTCGACGAGCCGCTTGGCGCGCTCGGTCGCCAGCTCGGCAACCGAAGTGTGGTCCGACGGCGGCCGGTCGAACGTCGAGGCGATGACCTCGCCCTTGACCGACCGTTGCATATCGGTGACCTCTTCAGGCCGCTCGTCGACGAGGACGACCATGAGGTGGCACTCGGGGTTGTTCTTGGTGATCGCGTTGGCGATCGCCTGCAGGATCATCGTCTTGCCCGCCTTCGGCGGCGACACGATCAGGCCGCG
>DASPOT010000147.1:0-2701 GCA_035625875.1 Mycobacterium sp.
GGGCTCGCAGAGCTCCGACGGCAAGGCGGCGTTGGTGCAGGTGAATCTCGCCGGTAACCAGGGCGAGACGTTATCCAATCAGTCGGTCGATTCTGTGCGCGACATCGTGGACCACACGCCGGCGCCGCCGGGGGTCAAAGCCTATGTCACCGGCCCCGCGCCGCTGATCACCGATCAGTTCGAGGTGGGCAGCAAAGGGACCCTGAAGGTCACTCTCATCACTATCGCGGTGATCGCAACAATGCTGTTTTTCGTCTACCGTTCTGTCACCGTGATTCTCGTGCTTTTCACGGTGATGATTGAGTTGACCGCGGCCCGCGGAGTCGTCGCCGTTCTGGCGAACTCCGGGATCATCAAGTTGTCGACGTATTCCACCAATCTGCTCACGTTACTGGTCATCGCCGCCGGAACAGACTACGCAATCTTTGTCCTCGGCCGCTATCACGAAGCGCGCAGTGCCGGGGAGGATCGTAAGGCTGCCTATTACACGATGTACCGGGGCACCGCGCACATCATCTTGGGTTCGGGCCTGACGGTTGCCGGCGCGGTGTTCTGTCTGAGCTTCACCCGGCTCCCGTATTTTCAGAGCCTCGGCATTCCCGCTGCAATCGGCGTGCTTGTCGCGCTGGTGGCCGCACTCACCCTGGCGCCGGCGGTGCTGACCATCGGCCCCCACTTCGGTCTGTTCGACCCCAAACGCGCGACGCGCACCCGGGGCTGGCGGAGGGTCGGCACGGCCGTCGTCCGCTGGCCCGGACCCATCCTGGTGGTCGCGATCGCGGTGGCGCTGGTCGGTCTGCTCGCCCTGCCGGGATATAAGACCAGTTATGACGCGCGCCCCTTCATGCCCGCCTGGGCCCCGGCCAACATCGGTTATGCGGCCGCAGGGCGACACTTCCCGCAGGCCCGGCTGAATCCCGAGCTGGTGATGATCGAGGCGGATCATGACCTGCGCAATCCGGCCGACATGCTGATTCTGGAACGGGTGGCCAAAGCGATTTTCCACGTGCCCGGTATCGCCAAGGTGCAGTCGATCACCAGGCCGTTGGGGACGCCGCTTGACCACAGCTCGATACCATTTCAGCTCAGCCAGCAAAGCGTCGGGCAGGTCATGAACTTGGGTTACCAACGGGACCGCGCGGCGGACCTGCTCAGGCAGGCCGGTGAACTACGGAAAACGATCAACCTCTTGCAGCAGCAGTACGCCCTGCAACAGGAGCTCGGCGACGCCACTCACCAGGAGACGCAAAGCTTCCACGACACGATCGCCGTGATCAGCGACCTGCGCGACAAGATCGCGACTTTCGACGACTTCTTCCGTCCGATCCGCAGTTACTTCTACTGGGAACAGCATTGCTACGACATCCCCGCCTGCTGGGCGCTGAGATCGATTTTTGACGCGATTGACGGCATCGACAAGCTCACCGAGCAATTCCAAAGCCTCACGACGTCGTTGGACAAACTGGATTCGACCCAGTCGAAGCTGCTGAAACTGCTACCTCCCCAGATCGCCAGCCAGGAAACAAATCTCGAACTGACGCTGTCCAACTACGCCACCAACTCCGGAATCAACAACCAGTCGACCTTCGCCAACGACAACCCGGCGGCGCTGGGGCAAGCGTTCGACAAGTCCAAGAACGACGACTCCTTCTACTTGCCCCCAGAGGTATTCTCCAACGCCGATTTCCAGCGAGGCCTCAAGCTGTTCGTCTCGCCGGGCGGTACGGCCGCTCGCATGATCGTCACCCATAAAGGTGATCCCGCCACCCCCGAGGGCATCTCGCATATTGACCCGATCAGACATGCGGCAGACGAGGCCGTCAAAGGCACCCCCCTGGAGGGCGCCAACTTGTACATCACCGGCACCGCGGCCACCTACAAAGACATCCGGGAGGGCGCCAAATACGATCTGCTGATCGTGGCACTGGCCGCGCTAAGCCTGATTCTGCTCATCATGCTGATCATCACCCGCAGCTTGGTCGCCGCGCTGGTCATCGTCGGCACAGTGGCACTGTCGTTAGGCGCCTCTTTCGGGCTTTCCGTGCTGGTTTGGGAGGACATCTTTGGTATCCAGTTGTACTGGATCGTGTTGGCGCTGGCCGTCATCCTGCTGTTGGCGGTGGGGTCGGACTACAACTTGTTGCTGATCTCGCGGTTCAAGGAGGAGATCGGCGCCGGCTTGAAGACCGGCATCATCCGCTCGATGGCAGGCTCCGGCGCGGTGGTGACGGCGGCCGGTCTGGTGTTCGCGGCCACCATGGCTTCTTTCGTGTTCGCCGATTTGCGGATTCTCGGTCAGATAGGGACCACCATCGCGCTGGGTCTGCTGTTCGACACGCTGATCGTGCGTTCGTTCATGACACCGTCCATCGCAGCGCTGCTCGGGCGCTGGTTCTGGTGGCCGCTACGAGTGCGCCCCCGCCCGGCAAGCCGAATGCTTCGGCCCTACGGAACACGCCACGCGGTTCGTCAACTGCTTCTGTGGGAGGACGGGGACTCAGCGGTGACCTCCGAACGACCGTCGCGCACTCATCGATGACGTTGCGTATCAGCTGCTAGTCCGAAGTTCCCCCTGGTTTGGTGTGGGTTGTGGGTTTGAGCTGGGCTTTTGTGATGGTGTGCTGACTACGCCAGGCCGTGGCGGTGGGAGATGCCCAGTAGTTCGAAGGCTCGCCGTTGCAGTGGGGTGGGGGTGGTGATC